>VBCQ01000086.1 GCA_005882155.1 Betaproteobacteria bacterium | reverse complement strand
GCAGCGCGCCCCTTCGCCATCATCGGCTCCAGCACGTCGCGCTCGACCTGCAGCGCAATATGCAGGTCGAAGTCATGTTGCTTCTTGAACTCGAACGGCATATCGGGCACTTCGAAGAACGCGAGGCACGAACCATCGCCCATGCGGAAGAAGCTGTGCAGCGCGCGCGTCTTGCGACCCGTCTTGGTCTCGCCGATCTCGAACGCGTCGGCCAGCGGCAGGCCGAGAAAATCTTCGTAGAAGGCGCGGGTGCGCTCGGAGTCGCTGCAACGGTAGGCGTTGTGATGCAGGCCGTGGATGTGAGGGTTCATGGCGATGTCTCCTGCGTCGTGAAGCCGCACGACAATCCAAGTGTAGTGATCCCCTCATCGGGCAATTGCATGGTCAAGAAAAACCACGTCAGCGAGACTCCGGCCACCGCCTTCCTGCGCCAGCATGGCGTCGCGTTCACCGAGCATGTTTACGATTACGTCGAGCATGGCGGCACGAGCGAATCGGCGCGCCAGCTCGGCGTGGCCGAGCATCAGGTCGTGAAGACGCTGGTGATGCAGGACGAGCGCGCGCGGCCGCTCATCGTGCTGATGCATGGCGACAAGCAGGTGAGCACGAAGAACCTCGCGCGGCAGATCGGCGCCAAGTCGGTCGAGCCGTGCCAGCCCGAGGTGGCGCAGCGCCATAGCGGCTATCTGGTCGGCGGCACGTCGCCGTTCGGCACGAAGAAGCCGATGCCGGTCTACGTCGAGCGGACGATCCTCGCGCTTCCCGCCGTCTGCATCAATGGCGGGCGGCGCGGCTATCTGGTGGGCATCTCGCCGGCGGTGCTGACGGTGTTGCTCGGCGCGAAAGAGGTCGACTGCGCGTTGTGATCGGGCGACTTCGCGGCCTCATCGGTCGCCACGCCGCGAAGCAGCGGCGAGACGACCGCGGGATCGGCCGAGCTTTGCACGGCGAAGGGTGCGTGGATCGCGGCCGGCGGGTCGAGCTGCAGCGGGGTGACGGTCGGCGTCTCGCCGCGGTTGGCCCACAGCAGCGCGACCAGCATGCCGGCGAAGACCGTCACGCCGGCCCAGCGGCGGTGCCGCGCAGATCGTTGGATCAAGATGCGCATCGCGGGTCCCTCCCTTGTTCCCTTGCTTCTGCGCGAAAGTGTCGGGCGCGCCCGAGTTCTCCGGCATACGGGATATCGAGCTTGAACTTTTGCCGGCATGAGCTTGTGGCCGCGCCGGCAGACCCGCGCCGGCCGCGGTGCACAATCGTCGCAACCTCACTGCCATCGGGACCATGGAGACCGCGTATTCAGCTGTTGCGACCCTCGTCGCTTACCTCATCGGCTCGCTGTCGTTCGCGGTGATCGTGAGCCGCGCGATGGGCTTGAGCGACCCGCGCAGCTACGGCTCGCACAACCCCGGCGCGACCAACGTGCTGCGCTCAGGCAGCAAGAAGGCCGCCATCCTCACGCTGCTGCTCGACGCGCTGAAGGGCTTCGTGCCAGTGTTCATCGTCGACCAATTCGGTGGCCGCTTCGGCCTCGGCGAGGGCACGGTCGCGCTGGTCGGCATCGCCGCTTTTCTCGGCCATTTGTGGCCGGTGTTCTTCAAGTTCGAAGGCGGCAAGGGTGTGGCGACGGCGGCCGGCGTGCTGCTCGGCATGAACCCGTGGCTCGGCATTGCGACGCTCGCCACCTGGGCGATCATCGCGTTCTTCTTCCGCTATGCGTCGCTCGCGTCGATCGTCGCTGCGGTGTTCGCACCGTTCTATCAGATGCTGATCTGGGGCGGCGGGCCGATCGCCGGCGCCGTGGCCTTGATGGGCTTGCTGCTCGTGTGGCGCCACGCGCCGAACATTCAAAAATTGCTGAAGGGCACCGAAAGCAAGATCGGGCAGAAGGCTGCGTTGCCACCGGTGCCTGCCGCGCCACCGCCCAAGCACGCGCACAAGCACGGGCACTCACATCATCATTCGAACCATTCGCATCACGGAGCCAAGCGATGATCCAGGGACTGCGACGTTTTCACGTCGGCGACCGCATGTCGGAGATGGCAATCTTCGACGGCACTGTTTACCTCGCGGGCCAGGTGGCCGCCGACGACACGCAAGACATCCGCGGCCAGACGACGCAGGTGCTGGCGCAGATCGACAAGCTGCTCGCCGAGGCCGGCACCGACAACGCGCACATCGTGATGGCGCAGATCTTTCTCGCCGACATCGACGACTTCGACGCGATGAACGAGGTCTGGGACGACTGGGTCGCGCCGGGCGATGCGCCGCCGCGCGCCACTGTTGAGGCGCGGCTCGCGCGGGCGAAGTGGAAGATCGAGATCGTCGTCACGGCGGCGATCTCTTCGGGCGCGTAACTCGTCAGACCGCGGCCAGTGCGAGGCCGAGTCGCGACACGTCGCCGCGGCCCGATCGCACCAGCACCGGCTCGTCGCCGGTCAAGTCGAGCACGGTGGTCGGCTGCATCGGGCACGCGCCCGCATCGACGACGGCTTGAATCTGCTTTTGGAAGCGGTCGCGGATCTGGTGCGGGTCGTTCATCGGGTCGGTCTGGCCGGGTGCGATCAGCGTCGTCGCGAGCAGCGGTTGGCCGAACACGGCGAGCAATTCCTGCGTGACCTTGTGGTGTGGCACACGCAGGCCGACGGTGCGGCGCGACGGATGCGACACGCGGCGCGGCACTTCTTTCGTCGCTTCGAGAATGAACGTGAACGGCCCCGGCGTGGCGAGCTTGAGCAGGCGGTACTGCTTGTTGTCGACGCGCGCGTAGCTCGCGAGCTCGGACAAGTCGCGGCACAGCAGAGTCAGATGGTGCTTGTCGTCGACCCCGCGAATCCGCCGCAAGTTCTCGGCCGCGGTCTTGTCGTCGAGATGGCACACCAGCGCATAGCTCGAATCGGTCGGCACCGCCGCAATCCCGCCGCCATGCAGGATCTGCGCCGCCTGCTTGAGCAAGCGCGGCTGCGGGTTGTCGGGATGGACTTCGAAGTATTGCGACATGATTGGTTCAGTCGGCGATCGTATCCGCCGCCACCGGAGAATCGACGCGGCGTGACGCGCTGTCGCGAACGTTGAGCCACGCGCTCGCTCCGCCGCACGCGGCGACGATGCTCATGCCGATCCACGCCCACGCATCGGGCACATGGCCGAACACGAGCCAGCCGAGCGCAGCGGCGGCGGCGATCTGCACGTAGATGAACGGCATCAGCGTCGCGGTCGGTGCGAGGCCGAGGGCGAGGATCAACAACAGATGGCCGAAGGTGCCGAGCAGCCCGACGCCGAGCATCAGCACGAGCATCGCCGGGCTCGCGGCGCGGACGGCGGCCGGCACGTCGATGCCGCTTGCGAGCAGCACAGGCGTCAGCATCAACGCACCGGTCGCGCCGGTGTAGAAGTGCGTCGTGTACGGGCTCTCGAGCGCCGACAGTTTGCTGGTCAGCACCTGAAAGCTCGCGTAGCACAGCGTGCCGGCGAGCGGGAACAGTACGGCCCAGCCGAAAAGGCCACTGCCCGGCCGGATGATGACGAGCGCGCCGGCGAAGCCACCGACGACGAGCGCCCAGCGCAGCGCCGACACGCGCTCGTGCAGCAGCCAGGCGGCGAGCAGCGTCACGATCACCGGCGTGAGCATGACGATCGCGGTGAACTCCGGCACCGGCATGTGCTGCACGCCGAAGAAACTCATCGCACTCGTGACGAGCAACAGCGTGCCGCGCAGCCACTGGAATTTCAGATGCGCGGCGCGAAAGCCGGCGCGCTTCGAGCGCATCAGCCACAGCGCCATCACGCTCGCCTGGAATGCGTAGCGCACCCACAGCATCAAGAGCACCGGCGTCACGCGGCCGGCGTACTTGATGCTCGTGTCCATGCCGGCGAAGCACACGCCCATCAGCACGATCAGCGCGATGCCCAGCCGCGGACGCTGGGTCGGTCTCACGAAGCGCGATGGACCCGGTCGGCGAGGGCGGTCCAGACGGGCGTCAGCTGCGCCGGCAAATCGGGCAGCGTGCCGAGGTCGATGCGGCTCTCTTCGGGGCTGTGAAAGTCCGAGCCGCGCGACGCAAGCAGATCGAACTCGAGCGCCATGTCGGTGTACTTGATGAAGTCGGCCGCGCCGTGGCTGCCGGTGACGACCTCGACGCCGCGCCCGCCATGCGCCTTGAACTCGGTGAACAGCGCGTACTCTTCATTGGCGCTGAACTTGTAGCGCCCGGGGTGGGCGATGACCGCGACGTAGCCCGGCTTGCCGTCGACGAGGAATCGACGAAACACTTCTTGCGTGTCGCTGCACTTGCCGCTCTCGACGAGGTGGCGCGCGAAGTGCGTGCGCGAAATCAGCTCGGGGTTGCTGACGAACTTCAGCGCCCCTTCGTACGCGCCTTCGATGCCGACTTTCGCGAGGCCCTCAGCCATCTCGAGCGCCCTCTCGCGGCGGCCGCCGCGTGTGGCTGCGAGGCCGGCCTTCAGCGTCTCGTCATCGGCGTCGAAACCGAGTCCGACGATGTGCACGGTGGTGCCCGCGAAGGTCACCGAAATTTCGGTGCCGTTGAGGTAGGGCAGCGCGAGCGACAGGGCGGCGTCGCGCGCACGCTGCTGGCCGCTCACCTCATCGTGATCGGTCAACGCCCACAGCTCGACTCCGTTCGCCTTGGCCCGCGCCGCGAGTGCCTCGGGCGCGAGCGTTCCGTCGGACACAGCGGAGTGGCAATGCAGGTCGGCGTTGATCGACGAGTTCACGCATCGATTGTAGGGAACGAGTGGCGCTGAAGACCGCGCGAGGTTGTCTCCCTCTCCCCCTCCGACTCCCGTTCGGGCGAACGGGCGGGGTGTGCCGCGAGAGGGGTTGGTGGGTGGGACGGGGGTGAGGGCGCGGTGTCAGCTCGACCGCCACGCCCTGGGACTTAACCGCCGCTCACGGCCACGATGTTGTCCTTCGGCCGCCTATCGATCAGCTTGTTCAGCGGATCGATACCCGCCTTCACCGGCTTCCGGTCGACGACGAAGCTGAAGCTCATCTCCTCGCGGTCGATCTTGCGGCGCTCGATGACGAGCGGCTCACCCTTGTCGTCGAGCACGCCGACGTCGATCAAATCGGCCAGCGCCACGTCTTTCTCGCGCCCGAGCTCATCAGCGACGCGCTTCTTTGCGAACACCTTCAGGTCGACTTGATAGCGCCCGCCCGTGAGCGGCTTGGCCGTCGCGCTGACCGCGCGGTTGTCGTAAATGACGATGCGCTCGAACATGTCGTGGATCACGTATTGCAATTCCGGCGGCGTGACCTCGCGCAAAGCCGCGATGAATTGCGTGGTGTTCGGATACGGCGGGCCCTTGAATGCATTCGCGTCGCGGAATTTGCGCACCGCCTGGTTGAGCTTGTCTTCGCCGATGTAATCGGCCAGCGCGTACATCACCAAGCTGCCCTTGCGGTAGTGGATGT
>VBCQ01000407.1 GCA_005882155.1 Betaproteobacteria bacterium | reverse complement strand
GAACGACGAACTGGCCGGTGTGACCTGTGGCGCCGTACACGGCGATGGACTTGGCGGTGGATGGCATAGAGACTTTTCGTTGCGACGATACAGACCGGTCTGTTTTATCTGTCGATTGAAGATTACAGACAGGTCTGTATCATGTCAAGCATGAGCACCGCACCTGTCCGCCGTTCCCCACGGGGGCTTGCCCCGACCCGCCGCGCTCGCGCGGTTTCGAAGGTCACGTCGAAAGGCTCGCCGAAGGCAGCGGCCGAGCTGGCGGCGAGCGACGTCCGCGACCGCATCCTCGATACCGCCTCCAAGCTGTTCTACCAACGCGGTGTGCGCGCAGTGGGCGTCGATCTTGTCGTGCAGGAAGCCGAAGTTGCGAAGATGAGCCTGTATCGCTACTTCCCCACCAAGGACGATCTCATCGTCGCCTTCCTCGAGCGCGAGGATCTCGAGTTCTGGGAACTGTGGGACAGCGTGGCGCAGCAGCACCCCGACCCCGCCGATGAATTGAAAGCTCACATGCGCTGGATCGGCGAACGCCTGGCCCGCGAAAACTATCGCGGCTGCCCGCAGATCAACGTTGCCGCCGAGTTCGCCGAGCAAGACCACCCGGCCCGCCAGGTCTCGCAGCGACACATGCAGGCGCTGCGAAGCCGCCTGCAAGACATCGTCAAGCGGCTGGACGTTCCCCGGCCCAAGCCACTGGCAGCGCAACTGGCGGTGTTGGTCAACGGCGCGTTCGTCAGCTCGGGTCTGCTCAGTCCTGAGGAAGCGCCGGGGGTGTTGCTGGGTGCGCTGAAGGCCTTGCTGGCGGGCGCGCAGGCGGGAGCTTGAGCGAGGCCGCCGCTATGCCTGTCAACCGCCCCATTGGCTCGATGCCGGCGTTGCTGCTTGCGCCCTGGGCCCGTTGGTCGGCGTGGCGCGGTAAAGCGACCTCAGCGGCGGGCTGGGCGCTGATGCAACTCACCTGGGGCCGCTATACAGCTTGGTGCGTCACGTGACAGCCCAAAACAAAGGGCCTGGCCGAAGCCAAGCCCTGGTTGATTTGGTGCCGGTGAGAAGAGTCGAACTCCCGACCTTCGCATTACGAATGCGCTGCTCTACCAACTGAGCTACACCGGCGTGAGCGCGGGATTATAGCGGGAGGCTTCAGCTCAATCGGCCAGCGCTCGCGTCACGATCTCGCGCACATCGTCCGACAAATCGGCCTTCGCGGCGACGCGGCTGATCGCTTCGCGCGCTGCGCTGCGGTAGGGGTCGGCGAGCTTGGACCAGCGGTCCATCACGCGGGCGATTCGCGAGGCGAGTTGCGGGTTGACCGCGTCGAGCTCGAGCACGCGGTCGGCCCAGAACACGTAGCCCGCCGCATCGGCGCGGTGGAACGCGGCCGGGTTGCCCATGCACATCGCGCCGATCAGGCTGCGCGCGCGGTTCGGGTTCTTCAGGTTGAAGTCGGCGTGGTGCAGCAGCGTCTTCACGCGAGCGAACACGCGGCCGTTTCGCTCCGGTGCGGTGGCCTGCAGCATGAACCACTTGTCGATCACCAGCGGCTCGTTCCTGAACAACTCGTGGAAGCGCTCGAGCGCAGGCTCGGCAAGCTCCGAATGCGAGCCGATCAGCGCGGTCAACGCGCCTTGCCGATCGGTCATGTTGGCGGCGTCCTTGAAGCGCTGGTAGGCGCGGCCCGGCCACACCGCGTCGCCGCGTTCGACCGCGTCGAGACACAGCATGTCGAGCGCGAGGTTGGCCAGAGCACGCTTGCCCGCCGACACCGGGTCGGGCGAGTAACCGCCGTGCACCTGGTGCTGGTCGAAGGCCTCGACCCATTCGTCGCGCAGCCCTTGCGCGAGCTGCAGCTTCAGCGCCTCGCGCGCCTGGTGGATTCGCTGCGGGTCGACGACATCGAGCTGCTCGGCGACGTAGACCTCGCTCGGCGCGACGAGCACCAGTTCTTTGAATGCAGGGTCGAGCGTCGTGTTCTGCAACACGCCGCGCATCGCGGCGATGTATCCCTCATCGAGCGCGAGCTCGGCGCCGCTCTTCACGGCGGAGATCAGGCGCTCGAGCGCGAGGCGCTGGCCGGCTTCCCAGCGGTTGAACGGGTCGGGGTCGTGTTGCAGCAAGGTCAGCAGATCGGCGTCGCTCAAGCCGTCGACGAGCGTCACCGGCGCGGAGAAGCCGCGCAGCAGCGATGGCACCGGCTCCTCGTCGACGTTGACGAAGGTGTAGAACTCGCGCGCTTCCGAGAGCACCAGCACACGCTCGTGCGGGAACGCGCCCGACGCCGGCAGCGCCTCATCTTCGAGCTGCAGCGCGAGGGCCCGGCCGTCGCGGGTCACGAGGCCCATCGCCATCGGGATCACATAGGGCAGCTTGGCCGACTGGCCATTGGCCGCGGCGCAGCTTTGCTCGAGCAGCAAGGTGTAGGTGCGCGTCGGCGCGTCGTAGCGGCCGCGCGCGGTCACGCGCGGCGTGCCGGCCTGGCTGTACCAGCGCTTGAACTGCAGCAATAGCCGCGCGAGCTCGCTCTGCGGGTTCGCATCGGCGATCGCCTGCGCGAAATCGTCGCAAGTCACTGCGTGGCCGTCGTGACGCTCGAAGTACAGCGTCATGCCATTGGCGAAGCCGTCGCGGCCGACGAGGGTCTGCATCATCCGCACGACCTCGGCGCCCTTTTCGTAGACGGTCGCGGTGTAGAAGTTGTTGATTTGCACGTAGCTGTCGGGGCGCACCGGGTGCGCCATCGGGCCCGCGTCTTCGGAGAACTGAGCCTGGCGCAGCACGCGCACGTCGTCGATGCGCTTGACCGCGCGCGCCGACGCGCTGCCTGCCATGTCCATGCTGAATTCCTGATCGCGAAAGACGGTCAGGCCTTCCTTCAGGCTCAGCTGAAACCAGTCGCGGCAGGTGATGCGGTTGCCGGTCCAGTTGTGAAAGTATT
>VBCQ01000406.1 GCA_005882155.1 Betaproteobacteria bacterium | reverse complement strand
CCGCTCGGCGAGGCCCTTCGCCCGCGCGGTGCGCACGTAGTCCTTGCCGATTTCTTCGAGGAACATCGCGCGGTACAGGCGCGACTCCGTGCCCAGGCGCGATACGACCGACAGCGCCACCGGCAGCAGCAAAAAGCGCAACACGTCGAGTCCGCCCGCGAAGCCGGAGCTCGGTACCAGCTTGAACACGCGCGCGAAAAGGAACTGGCCGACGATGATGTAGAACAGCGCCGAGATCGAGAGCATCACGACGCAGAACACCACCCCCGCAAGATCGAGCCGAGTGTGGCGGAACATCACGAGCATCAACGCGAAGGAGACGCTCGCGATCACCTGCAGCACGAAGATCGGCACCGCGAGCTGGATGCTCACCCACATGCGACGGACCACTTCGTCGCCGATGTCGCCCGAGCTTTCGGCGTCGGCGCGGCCGAAGTGCAAGGTGAACAGCGACACCGAGCGCTCCCAGAAGATCGTCTCGGTGATCTTCTCGATGCCTTCCTTCTTTTCGTTCAAATACAGCGGCTTGTCGTAGCCGCGCTCGGACTTCCACTTCTCAATCAGCTCCTGCGTCACGCGCTTGCCACCGATGTTCAATCGCGCCATGTCGTCGGGCGTGTTGACGGTGAAGAAGAGGAAAAAGGTGGCAAGGTTGACCCCCGCCAGCACCAGCACGCCATACAGCACGCGGCGCAGGATGTAGTTCAGCATCTTGAATCAGGTCGTCAGGAGTTCACCGCGAGCGTTCATTCGCTCACGCCGGCGCAGTGCGCCGCGCAGGTACAGCACGCCGATGATCACGACCGCGGCCAGCCCGGCGAGCGGCCACCACACCGGTCGGTTCCACTCGGCGAGCTTGGCAACGCGTGCCTTCGTGTCCAGCCGCAAATAGCGGCCGTGATCGCGCACGAGGATCGCCGGCTTCGAGTTCGACACCCAGCTCTGCACCGCCGCCGACGCGTAGGGGAAGAAGCCCATGCTCCACGGTGCGTCCTCTTGCAGGATGCGCACCATCTTGTCGATCACGACCTGCTTCTCGGGCCCGTCGTCGAGCGTCTTCAGTTGCGCGAACAGCTTGTCGTACTCGGGGTTCTGGTAGTTCGCGGTGTTCTCGCCGTCCGATACGCTCTTCGAGTTCGGCCCGTAGAACAGGAACAGGAAGTTCTCGGCGTCGGGATAGTCGGCGTTCCAGCCCGACCAGAACACCTGGTGCTTGCCCTTGCGCACCTTGTCCTGGTACTGGTTGTTGTCGGTCGCTCGCACTTCGAGCTGGATGTCGACCTTGGCGAACTGGCGCACCACCCAGTCGATCTCGGGCTTGCGCTCAGGCGTCGGCGGCGCGTAGTAGTCGTAGTTGATGACGAGCGGCGTGCCGGTTTTCGCGTCGCGCCCATTCGGGTAGCCGGCCTCGACCATCAACTGCTTGGCCTCGTCGATCGAGCGACGCACCGGCTTGCCGTTGACGAGCTTGTAGGCAAACGGGTTGATGCCTTGCGGCGTGCCTTCGCGCGAGCCGAAGATGCCTTCGGGCAGCGGGCTCATTGCGGTGATGCCGGCCTTCTTCGGGAAGACTTTCGAATACTCGTCCCAGTCGATCGCGATCGCGATGGCCTGCCGCAGCTTGCGATTGCGCGCTCGCTGCGCTTGCGTGTCGCCCCAGCCGAGGACAGGGTCGAGCATGTTGAACCCGATGATGTAGCTGTTGACGTCGGAGTACTGCGGAAAGTTGAAGCCCTTGCGCTCGTAGTCTTTTCGCACCTCGTCGGAATCCATCATCTCGACGAGGTACGCCTTGCCCATGTCGGTTCGCTCGAACACCTCGAGGTCGTAGTAGCCGTCGCGGAACTTGTTGCGCTGGGGCGTGCTTTCGCGCTCGACGGTGGAGACGATGCTGTCGACGAACGGCGTCTTCTTGCCGCAGTCGGCCAGCAGCCCCGCCTTGCGGTCCGCCTCGGTGCCGTCGCAAGGGTATGGCTCGCCGCGGTAGTTCGGGTTGCGCTTCATCACGATGCGGCGGTCTTTGCGGTACTCGGTGACCATGTACGGGCCGGTGCCGATCGGCCAGGTGTCCATCGACACGCCGAGCTCGCCCATGCCGGGTTGCGCATAGAACGCATCGGCCTCCCATGGCACCGGCGACAGGAAGGTCATCTGCATCCAGTACTTCCACTGCGGGTACTTGCCCTTGAGGCGGATGCGCAGCAGGTGCTTTTCGGGCGCCGTCGCTCCGGCCAGCGGCCAGCGGCGAAAGTCGAGGAAGGGCTTATCGGCGCTGGCCGGATCGAGCCCCTAGCGCAGCTTCGCGTCTTCGGCCTTGATCAGTTCGCCGTACTCCTTCAGGCCGATCACGTACTCGGAGAACACGCCGAAGATCGGCGTCGTGATGCGCGTCGTCGCGTGGCGCTTAATCGCGTAGACGAAGTCTTCGGCGACCAGCTCGCGGGTGCCGGTGTGCTCGAAGTCCATCGGCGTATGGCGGTTGCCCAGGTCGCCCGGCTTCATCGCGTGGTAGCGGTAGTGGCCAGCCTCGTCCTTGGCGAACGCCGGATGCGGCTGGTACATGATGCCGGCCTTGATCGGCACGTCGTAGACGCTCTCGACGATCTGGTCGGCACTCGCGTCGTCGGGCAAGCGGTGTCCGTCCTTGTCGAGGTAGACCGGCGTCACGACCTGCTCGGCGGTCTTCGGCACGAGCTGGAACGGGCGCTTGAAGTAGTGGTAGCCGTACGGCGGCTCGTAGACCTGGTAGGTGACCAGCGTGTCGTTCGACCAGTACGACGCGGTCGGGTCGAGGTGCCGCGGCGTGTTCTCGATCATCGCCGAGTAGATCGTGTTCGACGCTTCGGCGTCGTGCGGCCACGGGCTGTTGTTGCAGCCGGCGAGAAGAGCCAGCATGCCGAGCGCGAGGCTCAGCAACGATGTCGCCCTCCACGCACTGCGCGGGTCCCTTGTCCGATCATGACCGTTCATTTGGCGGCCTTCCTCTCAGATGTTCACCACTGCAGGCTTAACGCAGCGGCGCTGAAAAACAATGTGCCTCCGACGAGCTCCGGCTTGTGGCCAGGTCACCGTGAGGCAGCGGCGGATGATAAGCCACGCCATCGAGCGGGCCGCTCAGGGTTTCACCGGTTCATGCTTGCGCGTCCGACCGGTTTAGAGGCGCGGACCCAGGAAAGATTCACCAGCCGATCAGCACGTCGCGGCCTTGCACGACGAGGTCGACCCGGGCACCGACCGGCAGCGTGACCTTGGTCGGCACATGACCGAACGGCAGGCCGGTGAGAATCGGCGTCTTCGTGAGGCTTCGCAAATGCGCCACCACGGTCTTCAGCGAATACCCGCGGTCCAGCGGCGAAACGCGAAAGTCGCTGAACGCACCGAGGACGATCGCCCTCTGCGAGTCGAGAACGCCGGCCTGGTGCAACTGCAGCAGGCTGCGCTCGATGCGGTACGGATGCTCGTTGACGTCTTCGAGGAACAGCACGCCGCCCTTGGTGACCTTCGCTGCCGGCCAATGCGGCGTGCCAAGCAGCGAATTGACCATGCACAAGTTGCCGCCCCATAGCGTGCCGCGCGCCTGCAGGCCGTCGAAGCCGGGCTCGGTGCGAAAGCCCACCGCTTCGAGCTCGCCGCTCATCGCTTCGGCGAAGCAGGCTTGCGTCACGTCGTCGACCGCGTCGCGCCCGAAATCGTCGCAAGCGAGCGGCCCAGCCCAGGTGACGCCTTTCTCGTGGGCGAGCAGGCCAAGCTGCAGGGTAGTCACATCGCTCTGGCCGACCCTGCGGGTGCCGCGCTCGACGCTGCGTGCAACGAGCTTCCAGTCGATGCTGTCGATCAGCCGCGTGACGCCATATCCGCCGCGGGTGGCCAGCGCGACGCTGGGCGCTTGCAGCGCGACGCGGTGCAGCGCAGCGACCCGCGTGTCGTCGTCGCCGGCGAAGCGCTGCTTCTTGGCCAGCGCGGCCTGGT
>VBCQ01000405.1 GCA_005882155.1 Betaproteobacteria bacterium | reverse complement strand
ACGACGAGCGCGTTCCATCTCAGCGACTACGCCGTCGCCCTCATCGCGAAGATCATGTGCTACGCGATCTGCGCGCTCGCGATGGATCTGATCTGGGGTTACACCGGGATCCTCTCGCTCGGCCACGGCGTGTTCTTCGCGCTCGGCGGCTATGCGATGGGCATGTACCTGATGCGCCAGATCGGTCGCGACGGCAACTACCAGAGCGACCTGCCGGACTTCATGGTGTTCCTCGACTGGAAGCGCTTGCCATGGCATTGGGCGCTGAGCGATTCCTTCGTCGCGCAGATGGCGCTCGTCGTCCTTGTGCCGGGCTTGCTCGCGTTCGTGTTCGGCTTCTTCGCGTTCCGCTCGCGCATCAAAGGCGTGTACTTCTCGATCATCACGCAGGCGATGACCTACGCGACGATGCTGCTGTTCTTTCGCAACGAGACCGGCTTCGGCGGCAACAACGGCTTCACTGATTTCAAGCGCATCCTGAGCATCCCGATCGCAAGACCCGTTCTTCGTGTTCGCACGCTGGCTCGTCGCGAGCAAGTTCGGCCGCGTGCTGCAGGCGATTCGCGACGCCGAATCGCGGGTGATGTTCACCGGCTACGACCCGCTGCGCTACAAGCTGACGATCTGGGTCGTCTCGGCGGTGATGTGCGGCATCGCCGGGGCGCTCTACGTGCCGCAGGTGGGCATCATCAACCCGAGCGAGATGTCGCCGGCGGCGAGCATCGAGATCGCGATCTGGGCCGCGGTCGGCGGGCGCGGCACGCTGGTCGGGCCGATTCTCGGCGCGTTCTTCGTCAACGGCGCGAAGAGCTGGTTCACGCAGGCCTTCCCCGAGTTCTGGCTCTATTTTCTCGGCGCGCTGTTCATCGCGGTCACGCTGTTCCTGCCGCAAGGCATCGTCGGCCTGCTGCGCGGCAAGGCCAAGGAACCGCGCGCATGACGGGGCGGGCGCGCTGCGAGCTACGGCCGCGTCGTGCAGTCGGGCGAGCTCGATGTGACGCACGGCGCGATCCTCTACCTCGAAGACATCACGGTCAGCTTCGACGGCTTCAAGGCGCTCGACGCACTGTCGCTGTCGATCAGCGCCGGCGAGCTGCGCTGCATCATCGGCCCGAACGGCGCCGGCAAGACGACGATGATGGACGTGATCACCGGCAAGACGCGGCCCGACACAGGCCGCGCGTTCTTCGGTTCGACGATCGACTTGCTGCGCCTGCGCGAGAACGACATCGCGTCGATCGGCATCGGCCGCAAGTTCCAGAAGCCGACGGTGTTCGAGCATCTGTCGGTGTTCGAGAACCTCGAGCTCGCGCTGAAGGACGACCGCGGCGTGCGCTCGGCGATGTTCTTTCGCTTGAGCGGCGAGCAGCTCGACCGCATCGGTGCGATGCTGCAGTTGATTCATCTGAAGGACAGCGCGCAGCGCACCGCGGGCTTGTTGTCGCACGGCCAGAAGCAATGGCTCGAGATCGGCATGCTGCTGATGCAGGACCCGAAGCTGCTGCTGCTCGACGAGCCGGTGGCCGGGATGACCGATGAAGAGACCGAGCGCACAGCCGAGCTGTTCCGCTCGCTCGAAGGCAACCACTCGCTGGTCGTCGTCGAGCACGACATGAAATTCATTCACGCGCTGACGAGCGACAGCGCGGCGAAGAAGGTCACGGTGCTGCACGAGGGCAGCGTGCTGGCCGAAGGGTCGCTCGCCGACGTGCAGGCGAACGAGAAAGTCGTCGAGGTGTACCTCGGGCGGTAGCCCGAGGTACACCTTCGGTGGAACGCACGGCTCCCCCGAGCCCCCTCCGGGAGGGGCTCCAGCATGAAGCACGAAAGAGAGAAATGCTCAGCGTTGAAGGACTGAATCAGTACTACGGCGGCTCGCACATCTTGCGCAAGGTCGGCTTCGAAGCCGCGCAAGGCGAGGTGACGGTGATCCTCGGACGCAACGGCGTCGGCAAGACGACGCTGCTCAAGAGCCTGATGGGTGTCGTCGCGGTGAAGACCGGAACGATCCGGCTCGACGGCCGCGACATCACCCGCGACACGCCGTACGAGCGCGTTCGCCAGGGCGTCGGCTATGTGCCGCAAGGGCGCGAGATCTTCGGCCGGCTCAGCGTCGAAGAGAACCTGCGAATGGGCCTCGCCTACAAGCCGGGCAACACACCGATCCCGAAGGAATTGTTCGAGCTGTTCCCGGTGCTCAAGCAAATGCTCGAGCGTCGCGGCGGCGACCTGTCGGGCGGCCAGCAGCAGCAGCTCGCGATCGCGCGCGCACTCGCCGCCGGCCCGAAGCTGCTGCTGCTGGACGAGCCGACCGAAGGCATCCAGCCGAGCATCATCAAGGACATCGCGCGCGTGATTCGCATGCTCGCCGAGCGCAAGACGATGGCGATCGTGCTCGTCGAGCAGTACTACGACTTCGCCGCTGAGTTGGCGCACCAGTACCTCGTGATGGAGCGCGGCGAGATCGTGCAGCGCGGGCGCGGCGCCGACATGCACGCCGACCGGATGCGTGCTCGCATGTCGATCTGAACTGACGTCCTGATCCTGCTCCAGGGCACGGCGATTGCTCGAGAAAGCTGACGACCCGTGTCGCTCGGTCGAGAAAGGAATCGCATGGACCAGCCAACCAGCATTGCTGCGATCGTGGTGGGTTTGGCGGCCGGTGTTATCGCGACAGCAGTGTCACCGGTAGCTCGTGAAGCGGTGGGCGCAGAGTCGACCGCCGCGCCCATGGCGGCATCGGCTGCGAGCGCGAATTGCGTGCGACGCGCGCCCGGCCCGAACATCGCACCGACCGTCACGCCACCGCGGCCACCCGACATGCAAGCCGACGCCGATGGGCTCAACCGTGCGGGCGGCATCGGCAGCCTGCCATCGGACAACCGCGGCGATCCGTGTGCGGCGGTGGTGCGTCCGGGCCAAGCCGCGCGCTTGCGCAGCGCACCAGCCTCTGCGCCGCGTTGAGCGATCGACACGCCGTGCGTGCAGCGCTCAAGTGCGCCACACGCGCGGCACGCATGCCGGCAACTGCCAGGCGGTCTGTCGCCAGCCCGCCCACACCTGCGTGAGAAGCGCCATCGCGGGCTCGACACGCGGCGCGAGCGCACGCAGCACGATCACGCGGTCGTTCGGCGCCGTCACGCCGCATCGACGCTGCAACGCGTTTGCAGCGATCGTCTCGCGCGCTGCATCGATCAGCTGCGCCCTGCGTGGCGTATTGAAGGCTGCGCCGGCCGCGATCCACAGCGTTGCCATCACGCGCTGACCGGCCATGCCGAGCGCTGAATCGAGCAGCCGCGCATCGGTCCCGTCGACCGTGCCGCGCTCGAGCCACACCCGCGGCAGCTCGATCTGCTGCGTGTAGCGGCCGAAGTCGAAGTCCTCGCCGCTGGCCGGCAAGCCGAGCGCGAACACATCCCAACCGATCATCTCGGCGCCCGCTTCGAGCGTGAAGCGCATGCGGTTCTCGGCCAGCGCGCCCCGATGGCAGATCGTCTCGAGCGGCAGCCATTCGAGCCGCGCGTCTTCGGCAATGTGCGCGCTCAACGTCTGCGATGCGAGATCGCCGGCGCTGCGGTAGAAACGCGTCGCACCCGGCGTCGTGATCACGGCATGCGCGCCCGCCGTGATGTCGACGGCGAGCTCGAGCACGTCGCCGCCGACGATGCCGCCCGGCGGATGCACGAGCACGTTGTGGCACACGACCGGCGCCTCGGGGTACAGACTTTGCAGCACGCGCAATGGACCGCGATGGCGGTCGTGGACGATCGTGCGCTCGCCATCGCGCCGGTAGCGAAGATCGAGGTGAGCGTGCCAGCCCATCGTGTTGCTCATGACGGCGCGAGTGTAGAGAAGCGGAGCGCACCGCCGCACTCGCACTGCGCGCGATTCGAACTTCCCCATCGCCATTCGGGATTGCCCGAACTCGATAACCCCCCGATTTAGGGGGTGTGTCAAAAAAACGCGAGATGCCCCTGCTGACGGCGACGGCCAAACAGAGCAGCATCCTCTCTCACCCGGAAGGCATTCACGCGCACGCCGAACCCATGGCGGGCGCCGGATCTCGCCGGCGAAATCTTCAAACACCCTGAGCGATCAGCATCCAAGAGAAGCTGAGCAGCTCGCATTGGAGGAACCCATGAGGAAACTTCTGTTCGCGCTGTCGTGTGCCCTCGCCGCTACGCTGGCGCTTCCGCTTGCCGTCGCGCAGGACCAAACGGCGGTTCCCATCTCCGAGGCCGAAGGCGGCCGGTTGTGGTTCGTCGAGCTGTCAGGTGCCCCCACGGCAGACGGCAACACGCTGGCCTCGGTGCAGTCGGAAAAGGCAGCCTTCCGCAAGGCCGCCGCTGCGGCCGGTATCAGCTACACCGAGCGACGCGCCTTCGACGTGCTGTTCAACGGCTTGTCGATCGACATCAGCACGGCCGACCGCCTGAAGCTGTCGCGCCTTTCGGGCGTCAAGGCGATGTACCCGGTCGAAGTCATCCAGGCTCCGATCGTCGAGAACATCAACGGCGGTGCCGCGCCCGACCTCGCCACCGCGATCACCATGACCGGCGCCGACATCGCGCAGAACACGCTCGGCCTGACCGGCGCGGGCGTCAAGGTGGCGGTGATGGACACCGGCATCGACATCGACCACCCCGACCTCGGCGGCAACGGCGTGCCGGGTGGCACACCGTTCCCGAGCGCTCGGATCACGCACGGCTGGGACTTCGTCGGCGACGCCTACAACGCGGACCCGAGCAGCCCGAGCTACGACCCGGTACCGCACC
>VBCQ01000085.1 GCA_005882155.1 Betaproteobacteria bacterium | reverse complement strand
CTCGGGAAGCGGACCGTAATGCTCGAGCAGGCGGCGCGTCCAGGCCTGAGCCGCGCCGATCACATGCGGCGGGTCAGCGAGCCAGTCGCGCAAATTGCGATAACGAGCGAGATCCGACGGCGTGATGACGGCATGCACGCGCTCGTCGGCGTCGACATCTTCGAGCGGCGCGGCGATCAGGTCGACCTTCTTGCCATTGGCAAGCCAGGCGTCGACGACAACGCGGCAGCGCTGCGGCAACGACACGTCGTCGCCGGCCGTGACGAACAGCAGTTCGGCTTCGGGACACAGAGATGCCGCGTGGCTCAAGTGGGCGCCGACGCCGAGGTTGCGCGGATTGCGGTTGAGCACGACGCGGTGCGGACCCGCGTAGCCGTCGAGCGAGCGTTGCATCACCGCGAAGCTCTCGTCGGTCGACGCATCGTCCGACACGACGATCGTCAGCGGCGCATAGTCCTGCGCCAGCGCGCCTTCGATCGCGGCGGCGATCGTCTGGCGTTGGTTGTAGGCGATCACCAGCATCGCGACCGGCGGGTTCATGGCGGCGGGGAGCGTTGACGGATCGGGCATGAGTGAAGCGCGTGATGCTGTGCTTATGATTCTCGTATGAAGCGACCGAATCCCTGCGCATGAGCGCGTTGCCGCAGGCGACCGATGCCTGGCCCGCCGCGGACCTCGAGTCGGTTCCGGCCTGTCCGGTTTGCGCAGAGGCTCGACGCGTCGTGTGGCGCGAGGGGGTTGTCGATGCGGCGTTTCGCGCCGCACCGGGTCGCTGGACGCTGTGGCGTTGCATGGGTTGCGACGCGGCGTATCTCGACCCGCGACCGACCGCGGCGTCGATTGGTCGCGCCTACAGCCGCTACTACACCCACGCCGGCGAGCCGGCGAAGAACTTTCTCGTGCCCGGCGATCGGCCCGATCTCTGGTTCAAGCGTGCCATGCACCTGAGCCACTACGCGCGTGCGTACGCTCACCATCAGCGCGGCGTGTGGCCACTCATCGGGCGCTTGATCGACGCGAGCGCGTGGCGGCGTGCGCGTGCCGGCCAATTCATTCGTCACTTGCCGGGTCCGCAATCGGAAGCGGATGAGCTGCTCGATGTCGGATGCGGCGACGGCGGCTTCCTGCGCGTCGCACGCGCACTCGGTTATCGCGCACGCGGCATCGAGTTCGATCCGCAGTCCGCGCAAACGGCGCAGCGGCAAGGCTTCGATGTTTTCATCGGCGGCGTCGACACAGCGCCGTTGCCACAAGTGAGCCTCGCGCAAATCACGCTCAGCCATGTCATCGAGCACCTGCACGATCCGATCGCGGTGCTGCGGCGTTTGCATGCTGCGTTGCGACCGGGCGGCCGCATCTGGCTGCAGACGCCCAACATCGATTCGCGTGGCGCCGAGCGCTTTGGCGTCGCCTGGCGCGGGCTTGAAGCGCCGCGCCATCTGGTGATGTTCAATGCGGCGAGCCTGAGCTCAGCGCTGACGCGCGCCGGTTTCGCCGCTGCGCAACTGCTGCCGCCGCAGCTCGACGCGGCCTTCTACATCGAGCAAAGCACTGCGATGGCCGAGGGCCGCGACCCGTATCAGAACGACCGTGCCCGCCGCCGCGCGGCGCGGCGCGAAGGCAAGGCGTTGGACCGCGCCGCGCTCACCGATCCGGCGCATGCCGAATCGATCACGCTGATCGCGTTCAAGCGCTGATCCGCGCGGCATGACGCAGCAGCGCGTCGAGGTGCGTCTGCACGCCCGGGTAGTAGCTCAATGCAGCATGCGGGTCGGCAACGCGATGCGTGCCTCGACGCCAACGATCGATCGCCTCGCGAATCGCGCGCTCGAACGACGCCGCATCGGCGAGCGCGAAGCGCAATGAGCCCGCATCGCGAACGACCTCGGCGCAGCCGACGTTGTCGGCGACGACGATCGGCGTGCCGCACAGAACCGACTCGACGCCGACCAGGCCGAAAGGCTCGAAGCGCGACGCGATGACCGTGAAGTCCGCCGCGCGGTAGACGTCTTCGATGTCGCTGCGGTATCCGAGGTAGCGAATGTTCGGTGACACCGCATCGATCGGCCGGCCGGCGACCACGAGACAAGCGGGCAGGTCGGTGTTGCGAAAGAAGACGACGAGTTGATCGAGCCCCTTGCGGCGATGGCCGGTGGACACGAGCAGAAACGTTGCGCGATCGTGAGGCAGCCCGATGCGCTCACGAAGCGAGCGCCGCTGCGCATCGATGACAACCTGAAAGCGCTCGCCATCGACCGGCGGGTACAGCACCTCGATCTTCTCGGCCGCGATGCCGTAGAAGCGCTGCACCTGCTCGGCCATCAAGCGCGAATGGGCGACGATGACTCGCGCGTTCTCGAGATGGCTTCGCTCGAGCGCGATCTTCCACTGGTCGCTGCGCCGCGTCGGCAGCTGCATCGCTTCGAGATAGCCGGGATGCGTGCTGCCGCAAATCGCGATGTCGGCCGCGCCGGTCTGGTTGCAGGCGATCAAGGGCCGCAAGTCCAGCTTGGATTTCAAGCGGCGAAGCCGCCAGTCGAACCACAGATCGCGCAGCTTGCCCGGCACGAAGTTCACCGGCACGCGAACCGCGTCGACCCAGCCGACTTCGGGCAGCGAATCATCGAAGCTCTTCGCCACCACCACCGGCCGGATGCCGCGCTCGTGAAGCCCGCGCACCAGCGTCAACGCGTAGCGCTCGACGCCGCCGCTCAGGCGCAGCGCATGGTTCGAGATGGCGAGCGGCATCGACGGGGGCGCGCCGCTCAGGCCTTGGCGCGCGGCACGCGACCCATCAAGTAGAACTCGTCGTTCGGCCGCATCGACGCCACATTGGCCATGCGGTTGGACAAACCGAAGAGGGCCGTGATCGCAGCGATATCCCACGAGTCCTCGTCGCTGAAGCCGTGCTCGCGCAGCGCCGCGAAGTCGGCCTCGCCGAGCGATGCGGAGTCGGTGCAGACCTTCATCGCGAACGCGAGCATCGCCTTCTGGCGCGGCGTGATGTCGGCCTTGCGGTAGTTGACTGCGACCTGGTCGGCGACGAGCGCATTCTTCTCGTAGACGCGCAGGATCGCGCCATGCGCGACGACGCAGTAGAGGCAATTGTTCGCGCCGCTGGTCGCGACGATGATCATTTCCTTCTCGCCCTTGGTCAGGCCTGACTCGCGCAGCAGCAGCGCGTCGTGATACGCGACGAAGGCGCGGAACTCGTCGGGACGATGGGCGAGCGTCAGAAAGACATTCGGGACGAAGCCGGCCTTCTCGTGCACCTCGGCGATCTTCTGTCGCACATCAGTAGGCAGGCTGTCCAAAGATGGAATCGGAAAGCGGCTGATCGGATGCGCCATGGCTAGCTCCTGAATTGCAAGGCATGCAGCCGAGCGTACAGCCCGCCGTGCGCCAGCAGCGCAGCATGGCTTCCCTGCTCGACGACGCGGCCGGCTTCGAGCGCGACGATGCGGTCGGCGCGCTCGATGGTCGACAGCCGGTGTGCGATGACAAGGCTGGTGCGCCCGCGCATCAGCGTCTCCAGTGCCTGCTGCACCAGCCGCTCGCTTTCCGAATCAAGCGCCGAGGTCGCCTCGTCGAGGATCAGGATCGGCGCGTTCTTGTAGATCGCGCGCGCGATCGCAAGGCGCTGGCGCTGCCCGCCCGACAACTCGCTGCCGTTGTGGCCGACCATCGAATCGATGCTCTGTGGCAGCGTGTCGACGAAGTCGAGCAGGTTCGCGCCCTTCAACGCCTCGCGCACGCGCTCGCTGTCGACCGGGCCGCCGAGCGAGACGTTGGCCGCGACGCTGTCGTTGAACAGCACGACGTCCTGGCTCACCAGCGCGAACTGGCGGCGCAGCGCGCTCACGTCCCACTGCGCGAGTGGCGTGCCGTCGAGCAGCAGCGTACCGGAGGTCGGCTCGATGAAGCGCGGCAGCAGATTGACGAGCGTCGACTTGCCGCCGCCCGACGGGCCGACGAGAGCGACGGTCTCGCCGGCATGCAGCTCGAGATCGACCGCGTCGAGGGCGGGCGCCTGGTCGTCGCGGTAGCGCAGCGAGACGCCGCGCAGCTCGATGTGGCCGCTGGATCGCCCGGGATCGAATCCGCCACCGGCTTCGGCCGGCGTGGCGTCGACCAGCGCGACACCGCGGTCGAGTGCCGCGAGACCGCGCGTGATCGGGCTCGCGACTTCGGACAAGTGCTTGATCGGCGCGACCAGCATCAGATCGCGATCACGATGACCGCGCTGAGCGCCGCGGCAGCGAGGACCTGCGTGATCGGCGTCATCATCGACTGCGAGACGACGATCTTCACCGCCAGCCGGCGCAGCCGGCCGCTCACGGCGGCGAAGCGCGCGCCCTCGACGCGCTCGGCGCCGTGCAGCCGCACGATGCGCCAGGCGAGCACGTTCTCTTCGACGACGTAGGCGAGCTCATCGGTCGCGTGCTGGCCCTCGACGGTGAGCCGGTGCAGCCGCTTGCTGAGCACCCGCATGATCCACGCGACCGCGGGGAAGAGCACGCCGACGAACATGCTGAGCTGCCAGTTCAAGTACAGCAGGTAGACGAGCATCGCGACCAGCGTCAGCGAGTCCTTCACCAGCGACTGCAGCGAATAGACGAGCTGGTTCGCGCCGTTTTGCACCTCGTAGGTCAGCGTGTTGATGAGGCTGCTCGCGGTGTTGCGGGTGAAGAGGGCGGGCTCGGAATCGAGCACGCGCTTGAACATCGCCTCGCGCATCGTCAGCATGCCGCGGTTCGCCGCCCACGCGAGTCCGTACTGCGCGAGAAAGCCAGCCAGCCCGCGGATCGCGAACAGACCGATGATCGCCACCGGCACCAGCCACAGCGAGAGATGGCGGTCGGCGAAACCGCGGTCGAGCAAGAGCTTCAACAGCGCCGGGATCGCCGGCTCGGTGAGTGCGCCGACCAGCGAGCCGACGATGGCGAGCACGAAACCGGGCCGGCTGGTGCGAAAGAACGGCGCGATGCGCGCCAGGCGTGCTTTCAGCGGCAACACGGGTGAGGTCATGGGGCGGGATTATCGGGCCGCTCGGCGCGAAGCCCGACGCCCGTTGGCGCTGCCTACAATCGCCTGCCCTCGCACCATGCTCATGCGTCCCATCACGCTGTCGGTCATCCTCATCACGCGCAACGAAGCGCACAACGTCGCCGGCTGTCTCGGCTCGGTGGCGTTCGCCGACGAGTGGATCGTCGTCGATTCGGCGAGCACCGACGCGACGCGTGAGATCGCCGAGCAATTCGGCGCGCGCGTCGTCACGACGAGCGACTGGCCCGGCTTCGGCGCGCAGAAGAATCGCGCGCTGGCGCTGGCGCAGGGGCGCTGGGTGCTGAGCATCGATGCCGACGAGCGCGTCAGCGATGAGCTGGCGACAAGCATCCAGCGCGCGATCGCCGTGGACACATCCGGACACGCTTCCGGGGCGGCCGCTATGGCGCAGCCGCTAGGCTACGAGCTGTCGCGGCTGTCGAGCTTTTGCGGGCAGTGGATGCGCCACGGCGACTGGTATCCGGACC
>VBCQ01000403.1 GCA_005882155.1 Betaproteobacteria bacterium | reverse complement strand
GAATTCCTCCGTGTTGCCTGTGGTCTCTGTGGTGAAAAACCTCAGCTTTCCAGCGGCCGGCGCGTGACGTAGTAACAGCACCGCATTTCCGGTGCTAGTTCGCTTGTTCGGCCGAAGGCGCCCGGGTTGTAATCGATGAGGCGCTGGCCGCCCCACTCGATGAACGCCCCCCATCCACTCAACGCTTCAGCACTCGCGCCGTCCGAGGCGCTGATGTCGCGCCTGTTCGACGTGAGCCCTGAGCCCGTCACCGTCACCGAGCTCGACTCGGGCCGGATGCTGATGGTCAATCCGGCTTTCATTCAATTGACCGGATATGCGAGCGACGAGCTGGTGGGCCAGCGCGCCGTCGACCTCGGCCTGTGGATCGAGCCGAAGCTGCGCGAGCGCTACATCCAGCGGCTGCGTGTCGAAGGCCGCGTCGACGACTACGGCGTAACCTTCCGCTCGAAAGACGGACGCCGACTGCCGCTGCAGATTTCAGCCGCGCTGTTCGACCAGAACGGCGTAACTTGCCTGGTCGCAGTGCTGCGCGATGTCGGCGCGCTCGATCGGCGGCGATTGCAGTACGAGGCGATCCTCAATAACGCGGTCGTCGGCATCGCGTTCACGCGCGACCGGGTGTTCCAGCATGCGAACCCGCGATTCGAAGAGATGTTCGGCTGGCCGCTCGGCACGATTGCCGGTCAGCTCGGCCGCGTGGTGTGGCCGAGCGACGAGTCCTATGCCGAGATCGGAAAGCGCGCCGGGCCGCTGCTCGCGAGCTGCGAAGTCTTCGAAGGCGAGTTCCAGATGGCGCGGCGTGACGGCAGCGTGTTCTGGACCCGCGTGCGCGCCCGCGCGATCGACCCCGAGCAGCCGGTGACGGGCGGATCGATCTGGATCATCGACGACATCACCGATCGCCGCCGCATCGACCAGGCACTGGCCGCGGCGAAGGAGCAGGCCGAGGCCGCGAACAAAGCAAAGAGCGATTTCCTCGCCAACACGAGTCACGAAATCCGCACGCCGCTCAACGGCATGCTCGGCTTGGTGCGTCTCGCGATGGCACCGAACGTCAGTGCGGCGCGGCAGCGCGAGTACCTCGAGCGGATTCAGGACAGCGCCGAGGCATTGGCCGGCATCATCTCCGACATCCTCGACTTGTCGAAGATCGAAGCCGGCCGCTTGTCGGTCGAGCATGTGGTGTTCGATCTGCATGCCCTGCTCGTGAAGCTGCGCAGTGCCTACGCCGAGCTCGCGCGCGCCAAGGGCTTGGCGTTCAAGCTCGAGATCGGCGCCGCGGTGCCGCACTGGGTGCGCGGCGACCCGGTTCGAGTGCGGCAGATTCTCGGCAACTACGCGAGCAACGCACTCAAGTTCACGGCGCGCGGCCGCGTCGACGTGACGGTCACGTCGCAACCCGGCGGCCGGGTGCGCATGGAGGTCAGCGACACCGGACCCGGCGTCGCCCCGCAACTGCTGCCGCGCCTGTTCCAGCCGTTCTCGCAAGCCGACAGCTCGACGACGCGTCAATACGGCGGCACCGGCCTCGGCTTGAGCATTTGTCGCCAGCTCGCCGAGCTGATGGGTGGCGCGGTCGGCGTCGACAGCACGTTCGGCGCGGGCAGTCGCTTCTGGGCCGAGCTGCCGCTGCAGGGCGCACCGGCGCGCCGCGAACGCAACGACGAGCCCGAGACTTCGCTCGCCGAATTGCAGGGCGCGCGCATCCTGCTCGCCGAAGACAACGCGGTGAACACGCTGGTCGCCGAGGCGACTCTGGAGCAATGGGGCGCCAACGTCACGGTGGCGGTCAACGGCGCCGAAGCGCTGGCCGCCGTCGAGCGCTCGCAAGGCGCATTCGACGCGGTGCTGATGGACTTGCAGATGCCGGTGATGGGCGGCATCGACGCGACCATCGCAATTCGCCGCCGCTACGGTGCGTTGGCGCTGCCGATCATCGCGCTGACGGCCGACGTGCTCGTCTCCGAACGCGACTCAGCGCTTCGCCACGGCATGAATGATTTCCTGTCGAAGCCGATCGATCCGGATCAGCTCGGGGAAGTGCTTGTGCGCTGGGTGAGGCGTGCGCGGCAGGCGAACGCGGTGGAACGAAGTGCTTGCTGAGTGAAATTGAAGATGAATGAATTCACTGAGGCGCAACCACCGCCGGCGCTGGCACTTTGAACACCGCGTCGCGCAAGGTCAGCGACAGCCCGGGCCAATACGTCACCACCGCAAGGCAGCCGAGCACAACCAGAACGAACGGCAGCAGATGCGCGACGATCTTGTCGAGCGAGATGCGCGCCACCGTGCAGGCGGCGAACAGGTTGACGCCGAACGGCGGCGTGATCATGCCGAGTGCGAGGTTGACGACCATGATCGTGCCGAAGTGCACCGGGTCGACGCCGAAGTGTCGTGCCACCGGAACGAGGATCGGTGCGAGGACGATGATCGCGGCCGAGGTCTCGATGAACATGCCGATCACGAACAGCGCCGCGTTGACGCCGAGCAGAAACCAGCCGGGCGACTTCAGCACATCGGTCAGAAACACGCCGATCGCCTCGGGCACGCCGGCACGCGTGATGAGGAACGCGAACAGCCCGGCGTTGGCGATGATGAACATGATGACGGCGCTCGATATCACCGACTTGCGAAACACCGGCAGCAGCTCGCGCCAAGACAGCTCGCGGTGGACGAACACGCCCACCACCAGCGCGTAGAACACCGCGACCACCGACGCCTCGGTCGGCGTGAAGATGCCGCCGTAGATGCCGCCGAGGATGATCACCGGCATCAACAGCGCCCAGCCCGCTTTCACCGTTGCATCGAGCACGCCGAGGCGGCCGTCGCCGTCGGTCTTGCCCCAGCCTTTGAAGCGGCAGTACAGGTGCACGAACAGCATCAGCGCGCCGCCGATGAAGAGTCCCGGGCCGAAGCCGGCGATGAACAGTTCGCCGATCGACACCTCGGCCGACACGCCGAACAGAATCATCGGGATCGACGGCGGGATGATCACGCCGAGCTCGGCCGATGTGGCCTGCAGCGCCGCGGCCCAGCTCGTCGGGTAGCCATGGCGGATCAGCGCGGGAATCAGGATCGCTCCGATCGCGAAGGTCGTTGCCACCGACGAGCCCGACACCGCGGCGAAAATCATGCAGGTCAGCACGCAGGTCATCGGCAAGCCGCCTTGCACGCCGCCGACGAGCGACTTCGCGAAGTCGACCAGCCGGCCGTAGATGCCGCCGAGGATGATCACCGGCATCAACAGCGCCCAGCCCGCTTTCACCGTTGCATCGAGCACGCCGAGGCGGCCGTCGCCGTCGGTCTTGCCCCAGCCTTTGAAGCGGCAGTACAGGTGCACGAACAGCATCAGCGCGCCGCCGATGAAGAGTCCCGGGCCGAAGCCGGCGATGAACAGTTCGCCGATCGACACCTCGGCCGACACGCCGAACAGAATCATCGGGATCGACGGCGGGATGATCACGCCGAGCTCGGCCGATGTGGCCTGCAGCGCCGCGGCCCAGCTCGTCGGGTAGCCATGGCGGATCAGCGCGGGAATCAGGATCGCTCCGATCGCGAAGGTCGTTGCCACCGACGAGCCCGACACCGCGGCGAAAATCATGCAGGTCAGCACGCAGGTCATCGGCAAGCCGCCTTGCACGCCGCCGACGAGCGACTTCGCGAAGTCGACCAGCCGGCGCGAGATGCCGCCGGTCTCCATCAGATTGCCGGCGAGGATGAAGAACGGGATCGCCGCGAGCGGGAACTTGTCGATCGCGGTGAACATCTCTTTCGGCGCGACGATGAGGCGAGTCGGGTCGAACAGCGTGAGGCCGAGCATCGCCGACGCGCCGATCGAGACCGCGATCGAGATGCTGAACGCGAAGCAGATCAGCATCGCGAGAAAGAGAGTCATCGACATGGGCGGCTCACTGCGCGTTGTCCAGCTCTTCGTTGATCGGGTCGACGTGGTTCGCGAGCACGGCGACCATCGCCATCACGGCGCCCACCGGCAGCGCGGCGTATGCCCAGGCCATCGACAGCTCCATGCTGGCGAAGGTCTGGAATCGCACGCGCCACAGCAGGTTGATGCCGAACCACACCAGCACCGCGAGGAACGCGAGCGACACGCCGGTAATGAGGCTGCGAACGACTCTTCGCCAGGTGCCGCGCGAGACTCGGGCCATCAGGTCGACCGACACCAGCGCGCCGCGCCGGAACGCCGCGACGATGCCGAGGAAGACGGCCCAGATCAAGAGCCGCCGCATCGCTTCTTCGGTGAAGGTCGATGGCTGCGACAGGATGAAGCGGCTCACGACCTGCCACATCCCGAGCACGCAGATCACCGCGAGCAGCAGGCACGCGAGGTGCAGCGCGAGCCAGGTGACGCGGCGATCGATTGCGAGGATGAGCGCTTTCATCCCGATCACTTGACGGCCTGGATCGCCGCGATCTTGTCGGCGCCGAATTCGCGCGCGAAGTTCGCGTAGGCCGGCGCGACGGCCTTGCGGAAGATTTCGCCGTCGACCTGCTCGACGACCTGCATGCCGTCCTTGCGCAATTGCGCGATGCCGTTGGCCTCGTCGTCGTTGACCTTCTTGCGCTGCGCTGCCGAAGCCTTCTTCGCCGCGTCGACGAACACCTTGCGGTCGGACTCCGACAGCTTGTCCCACACCGCGGGCGAGAGGATCAGCACCGCGGGCGAATAGACATGGCCGGTCAGCGACAAGTGCTTCTGCACCTGCGCGAACTTCGACGCGAGGATCACCGGGATCGGGTTCTCCTGACCGTCGACGGTGCCTTGCTGCAGCGCTGTGAACAGCTCGGGGAAGGGCATCGGCGTGGGCAGGATGCCGAAGGTCTTGTAGCCCTCCATGTGCACCTTGTTTTCCATCGTGCGCATCTTCAGCCCGCGCGCATCTTCGGCGTGGACGATCGGGTGCTTGTTGTTCGTCATGTGGCGAAAGCCGTTCTCGGTCCACGCGAGGCCGACGAGGCCCTTGGTCTGCAGCTTCTTCAGCAGGTCTTGGCCGATGGGGCCGTCCATCACCTTGCGCGCATGGTCGTAATTGCGAAACAGGAACGGGATGTCGACGATCTTCACCTCGGGAACGAAGTTGCCGAGCGGCCCGGTCGAGGTGTTGACGATGTCCTGCGTGCCGAGCTGCACCGCCTCGATCATTTCGCGCTCGCCACCGAGCGCGGCCGACGGAAACTGCTGGCATTTGTAGCGGCCTTGCGTGCCCTTGTCGATCTCGTCGCAGAACACCGTCGAGCCGACGCCGTAGTGCGATTCCTTCGACGTGGCGTAGCCGAGCTTGAGCACGGTCTGCGCTTGCGCCGACGCGAACAAGCCGAGCGTGGCGACAACGGCGAATGCGATGCGTGTGGGTTTCATGTCGTCTCCTGTGAGTGAACTGAAGTCAAGCGAGGCCTGCAGCGGCGCGGGCTCGTGCGTTGGTGACGGCGCTCGCGTTGTCGCGCACGTACTGCAAGACGATGGAGCGGAAGTCGGAGTCGGCGCGCAAGCCCAGACGCTGCGCGCGCTCGCTCGCGACGCGCGCCGGCCAGCCGCCGACCATGCGCGCGACGCTCGGGTCGGCGCCGAAGCGCACCAGCGCGACGGCTTCGTCGCCGCCGATCTCGCGCAATGCATCGAGCATCGCGCGAACGCTGACCGTGAGTGCCGGCAGATTGATCGCGGTGCGCCCGATCCAGCTCGACGCATCGGCCTCGACCACCGCGATCAGTCCCGCGACCGTGTTGGCCGGTGAGGTCAACGCGACCTCGGTGTCGACGTCGACCGGACAGCTCGCCGGCAGCCCGGCGAGCGGCTCGCGCACGATGCCCGACAGGAACCCCGATGCGGCGGCGTTGGGCCGGCCCGGCCGCACCGACACCGTCGCGAGCCGCGTGCTGCGGCCGTCAATGTAGCCCTTGCGCGTGTAGTCGGCGACCAGCTGCTCGCCGATGAATTTCTGGATGCCGTACGAGGTCTGCGGTGTCGGCAACGTGGCATCGCCGACGACCTCGGGCAACGGCAGCGACGGGTCGGAGCCGAACACCGCGAGCGAGCTCGAGAAGACGAGTCGAGGCCGATTGCCCGCTGCGCGGCAGGCGTCGAGCAGTTGCCGCGTGGTGTCGAAATTCGCGTGCATGCCGAGTTCGAAATCGGCTTCGCATTCGCCCGACACCGCCGCGGCAAGATGAAAGATCGCGTCGAACGGCGCGGCCATCAGTGTGGGCAGCTGCGCCGCGAGGTCGCCGACCTTCACCTGCACGCGAGCGTCGCTCGTCAGTGCAGCGTCTTGTGGTGCGGCTCGATCGGCGAGGACGAGTCGCGCTATGCGTTGTCCGGCGAGCGTGCCACGCTGCAGCAGCGTGCGCGCAAGCCGGGCGCCGAGGAAACCGGCGCCGCCGGTGATGAGCAGGTTCATGCTTTGTCCCTGTAGGCTTGAAACCAGGCGAGTCCGTCGGAAGTGCGGCCGCGAGGGCGGTACTCGCAACCGACGTAGCCCTCGTAGCCGAGCTCGTCGATGAGCTTGAAGAGATGGCGGTGATTGATCTCGCCGCTGTCGGGCTCATGACGCTGCGGCACGCCAGCGATCTGCATGTGCCCGACGTTCGGCAGATGGCGGCGCAACCGCATGCTCAGATCGCCTTCCATGATCTGGCAGTGGTACAGGTCCATCTGCACCTTGAGGTTGCTCGCGCCGACCTCGGTGACGACGTCGTGCGCCGCTTGTTGGTGATTGAGAAAGTAGCCCGGCATGTCGCGTGTGTTGATCGGCTCGATCAGCAAGGTGATGTGGTGCGGCGCCAGCATGGCCGCCGCGCGGCGCAGGTTGCTGACGTAGGTACTGCGCATCACGGCGCGATCGGCAGATGCCGGTACCAGTCCGGCCATCGCATGCATGCGCGTACAGCCGGTGGCGAGCGCGTAGGCGAGCGCCTGTTCGACCGATGCGGCGAACTCGGCCTCACGGCCGGGCAACGCCGCGATACCGCGCTCACCGCCGGCCGAGTCGCCCGGCGGCAGATTGAACAGCACTTGCGTGAGACTGTGGTCGCGCAAGCGCCGCGCGAGCTCGGCGGGAGTGTGCTCGTAGGGGAAGAGGAACTCGACTGCCTTGAAGCCATCGGCCGCAGCGGCGGCGAAGCGCTCGAGGAACGGGTGCTCCGTGTACATCATCGACAAGTTGGCGGCGAAGCGGGGCATGGTTACCAGCGTATGGCGAAGGTGTTGCAAAGATCGGCGATCTGCGCGTCGGTGAGCGGCGCGGGACGCGGGGTCGTCATCAGCCACAGGCGCGCAGTCTCTTCGAGTTCTTCGAGCGTGGCCATCGCGGCCGCCGGCGACGCGTGCCACACCAGTGGACCCAAGCGCTCGAGCAGCACGCCGCGCAAGCTTGCGCCGCGCTGCGCCGCTGCGGCGATTCGTTGCGCGACCTGCTCGGCCACCGCGGGGTCGCCGGGGCGGTGATAGCGAACCAGCGGCACTCGCCCGACCTTCATGACGAAGTAGGGCGTGATCGGCGGCAGGATGCAGTCGTCATGCCACACGCCGGCCAACGACAACGCGACGAGCTGCGTGCTGTGCGTGTGCAGCACGCAGTTCGCCGCGGCGTCGCTGTCGTAGACGCGTCGGTGCAAAGCGAGCGTTTTGCTCGCACGCTCGCCGCTCGTCGGCTCGCCCGATGCGCTGATGCGCACGAGCTCTTGCGGCTGCAAGCTGCCGAGGCAGGAATCGGTCGGCGTGATCAGCAAGCCTTCATCGAGCCGCATGCTGATGTTGCCCGCGCTCGCATGCGCGTAGCCGCGCTGGTACAGCGAGCGGCCGATGCGGCAGATCTCTTCGCGAGCAGCGGTCTCGTTCATGCGGGTGTCGCGAAGGCGCGCGCGAAAAATGCGTCACCGCCGAAGTTGCCCGACTTCAGCGCGAGCTGCAGCCCGTCGGGCGCCGCTTCGCACGTCGTGTGGCACCACGGAACGCCGGTGTCGATCTGCGCACCGATTTGC
>VBCQ01000404.1 GCA_005882155.1 Betaproteobacteria bacterium | reverse complement strand
CATCGCGCGGGCCATCAGCGCGAAGTCGACCTTCGGGATGCTCGCGTCGGCGCTCATTCCGAGCGCGGCCATGCCTTGATGGCACATGTTGTAGCGGGCATCGTTGAGCACGATCCATACCGCGCGTGCGCCGAATTGAACGGCCGTGTTGATCTCGTTGTTCATCAGCATCGCGCCATCGCCGACGATGGCCACCGCCTTGCGGCCGGTGGCCAGCGCCGAGCCGACGACGCCGGCAGCGCAGTGCCCCATCGCACCGCAGCGCGTGCTGACGCGATAGCGGCCCGGTTCACGGAACTGCAGATGGTGCGTGGCCCAGGCGAACGAGTTGCCGGATTCGGCGAGGACGAGCGCGTCGTGCTTGTCGATGACGCCGCGCTGGATCGCCGCCATCAACGCCTCGGGCCGCACGCGGCCGGCATGCTGCTCGCCGTCATCGGCCAAAGACGGATGCGGCCACTGGTCGCGCGAGGCTTGAGGTCGTCGCGACGGCATGCGCTCGAGCAACGCCTTCGCGAAGGTATCGATGTCGGCGCAAATGGCCAAGGTCGGTGCATTCGGATAAGCCGATCCGGGCACGGCGGGATCGATATCGACATGGATGAATCCCTGCGCCGGCACCATGGCCGGGTCCCAAAACGATGTGCCCTCGCCGAGCCGCGTGCCGAGCACCAGCACCCTTCCTGGCTTGTGGGTGCGCATGAAGTGGGCCGGCGCGTCGTGCCCACCGATGCCGGTGACGCCGACGAACTGCGCATGGTCCTCGGGAAAGATGCCCTTGCCGCGCGGCGAGCAAAACACCGGCGCGCCGGTGTGCTCGGCGAGCGCACGCACCGCCGCTGCGGCGCCGCGCGCGCCGAAGCCGAGCCAGATCGCGAACGGCGTGGCAGCGAGCAGCGGCGCGACGTCGGCAGCGAGTTGCGCGGACTCGTCGCACACGCGAGACGACGCATGCCCTCGCGGTGGCTTGTCGCAGCGGCTCGCCTGCAAGCCGGTCGGCAGCGCGATGTGGGCGACGAAGCCGCCCGGCCGCGCGACGCCATCGGCCAGCGCACGAGCGATGCCGGGCAGATCGGCCGCCGACTCGATGATCGTGGCCATGTGAAACAACGCGCCGGCTTCGTACAGCTGCGCCGGCATCGTCGCGCGAGACGTTTCCTGGATCGCCCAGCGGCCGCGCTTTTCTTCGCTGGTGCAGGCCGACACGAGGATCACCTTCGCGCCGTCGCTGCGCGCCGCGAGCAGCCCCGTCAGCGCGTTGGTCAAGCCGGGCCCGGCAGTGGTAAACACGACCACCGGTGCGCCGCTCGCGAAATGCGCTTCGGTCGCCGCGAACGCGGCGCCGGCCTCGTGGCGAAAGTGGCAGACCCGAATCGGACTTCGGGTGAGCGCGGCCCACAACACCGCGATGCCGCCGCCCGACACGCCGAACGCATGGCACACGCCGATCTGCGTGAAGACATCGACGAGCGCATCGGCAAGCGTCACGGCGACCGGGCTCGCCGGCGCGGCCGGGCGTTCGGCGACGCAGGCGAAAGGCTGATTCATCGACGCTCCCAGTGGACTGGACGAACTGCCACTGTGCCGACGAGCCTCAGCCGCGTCGCTGGGTCAGCGATGAACTGCAGCGGCGTTGCGACGAGCTACCGCGGCGCGCGACGAATGGCACGCCGCCGGATCAATCGAGTCACTCTGCGTTGAGCAATTGCCCGCCGCCGAAGCTGCCCTGCACCGGCGCCGTCCCGCCCTTGGCGACGCGGATCGCGCAGTACTTGAACTCCGGGATCTTCGCGAACGGATCGAGCGCGGCGTTGGTTAATCGATTGATCGCCGCTTCGTAGAAGCAGAACGGGACGAACACCGCGCCGCGCGGTGAGGTTTCATCGGCGCGTGCGTAGAGCGACGCCTTGCCGCCTTCACGCGGGAACGCGTCGACGAAGACGACCGGGTCGCCCGGATCGCCTTCGTTGCGACACGGGTACGTCACCGCGTGCTCGCGCTCGAGCCGGTCCCAGGTGATGCCGGCGATGCTCGGCATCGTGCGGCGCATCTCGTCAAACACCTCGGATACCGGTGCATCGGGCCAGGCCAGGCCGAGCTGTTTCGCGATCTGCTGAATGATCCACAGGTCCTGCCGTGCGTCGCCCGGCAGGTCGAGCGCCTGACGGCCGAGCTGCACCAGGCGGTCGGTGTTGGTGAAGGTCCCGGTCTTCTCGGGGAACGCACTCGCCGGCAGGATCACGTCGGCGAGATACGCCGTCTCGGTGAGGAAGATGTCCTGCACGACGAGGTGCTCGAGCGCAGCGAGCGACTCGCGCGCATGGTTCGCGTCGGGGTCCGACATCGCGGGGTTCTCGCCCATCACGTACATGCCGCGCACCTCGCCGTTCTTGATCGCGTGCATGACCTCGACAACCGTCAGCCCCGGCTTCGCGTCGAGCGTTCCTGCCGGCAGCTTCCACGCCTGCTCGAAGCGCTCGCGCGCGGCCTGGCTCGAGACGTGCTGGTAGTCGGGGTACATCATCGGGATCAGCCCCGCGTCCGACGCGCCCTGAACGTTGTTCTGGCCGCGCAGCGGATGCAGCCCGGTGCCGGGGCGGCCGATCTGGCCCGTCATCAGCGACAGCGCAATCAGGCAGCGTGCGTTGTCGGTGCCGTGCACATGCTGCGAGATGCCCATGCCCCACAGGATCATCGACGCCTTCGCCGTTGCATAAAGCCGCGCGACTTCGCGGATCGTCGCCGCATCGATGCCGCAGATCGGCGCCATCGCCTCGGGGCTGTAGCCCTCGACGTTGCGCCGCAGCTCGTCGTAGCCGATCGTGCGGCTCGCGATGAACTCGGGGTCGACCAGGTTCTCGGTGACGATCACGTTCATCATCGCGTTCAACAGCGCAACGTCGGTGTCGGCCTTGAACTGCAAGTGGCGGTACGCATGGCGCGTCAGGTCCGATCCGCGCGGGTCGCAGACGATCAGCTTGGTGCCGCTCTTGGCGGCGTTCTTCATCCAGGTCGCGGCCACCGGGTGGTTCACCGTCGGGTTCGCACCGATCAGGATCACAACCTCGGCGCGCTTGACGTCCATCACCGGGTTCGACACCGCGCCCGAGCCGATGCCTTCGAGCAGCGCGACCACCGACGAGGCGTGGCACAGCCGCGTGCAGTGGTCGACGTTGTTGCTCCCGAACCCGGTTCGCACGAGCTTCTGGAACAGGTAGGCCTCTTCGTTGCTGCCCTTGGCCGAGCCGAAGCCGGCAAGCGATTTCGGGCCGTGCTGGTCGCGAAGCTTCTTCAGCGTGCCGCCGGCAAACGCAAGCGCCTCGTCCCAACTCGCCTCGCGGAACACGTCCATCACGCGTTCCGGGTCGATCGTGAAGTCTCCGGTCTTCAGCACGCCGGCGCGCAGGATCAACGGCTTGGTCAGGCGCTGCGGATGGTGCGCGTAGTCGAAGCCGTAGCGGCCCTTGACGCACAGCCGGCTCTGGTTCGCCGGGCCGCCGCGCCCTTCGACGTAGAGGATCTGGTTGTCCTTCACGTTGTAGGTGAGCTGGCAGCCGACGCCGCAGTACGGGCACACCGAATCGACCTGCTTGTCGGGCACGCTGAGCGCCACGTCGCGCGCCGGCATCAGCGCGCCGGTCGGGCAGGCCTGCACGCATTCGCCGCAGGCG
>VBCQ01000006.1:12427-21895 GCA_005882155.1 Betaproteobacteria bacterium | reverse complement strand
TGTGGCACAGATGGCGCTCGTCGTAGACCGGCCGACCGTACTCAACGCGGCGCAGTCCAAGCTCTTCGAGCAGCGACATGACTTCGATCGCGTGCTCGCCCGGCAGCGGCAGATAATGCGCGCCGAGCGGGCACGCCATGCCGGCGATGCGGTGGCCGCGGCTGTTGCCGCCGGGCGCGTCTTCGAGATCGAAGAGCTGCACGTCGTCGAGGCCGGACTTCGCGAGCGTTCGCGCACAGGCGAGCCCTGCGATGCCCGCGCCGACGACGACGACGCCGGCACGACGCTGCACCGCCGGCTCTGGCCACTGACCGCTCTTCGACAGATCGCGCAGTCGATGGCCGCGTTCAAGCGGCGCGCCGACCCAGCCGCCGGTGTACGACGCTGATGCGTCGCGCGAACAGCTGGCCAACGGCGCGAGCGCCGTGGCGGCCAACAACCCGCGGCGAGTAAGACGGGCATCCCCAAGCGGCCACTGCGGATCCGGCTCCGCCGGGCCGCCGGTGGCGCCCCCTGGGGGGAGGCGCCACCGGCGCTTCGGGGGGGTCATTTCACCTTGCCCCATTCTTCCTCGAAGGTCTGCACCAGCACCTGGTTCGACAAGCGGTTCACGGGGGTTGGCACACGCGCCATGTCGGGCGGGAAGTTGAACAGCGCCGGCAGGCCGTCGACGCTCAAGAATCGCAGTCCGCTCGGCAGGCTCGAGGGCAGCTTGTACGGCCGGCGGCTCGCGAGAATGAAGCCCCATTCGCCGAAGCTCGGCACATGCGCGTGGTACGGCGTGGTCGCGAGGCCCGCGGCTTCGAGCGTCGTCGCGACGGTCCAGAAACTCTTGCGTGCAATCAGCGGAGACGTGGTCTGCACGACGGCGTAGCCGCTTGCGTTGAGGTGCTCGTCGATCAACTTGTAGAAGGTTGTCGTGTACAGCTTGCCGATCGCAAAGTTGGTCGGGTCGGGGAAGTCGACGACGATCACGTCGAACTGCGCTGTGTTCTGTTCGAGCCAGCTGAACGCGTCGGCGTTGACGATGCGCAGCTTGGTCGAGCGCAGCGCATCGGCGTTGAGCTGGCGCAGCAGCGGCTCGTGCGAAAACAGCGTCGTCATATGCGGGTCGAGCTCGACCAGCGTGACCTGCTCGACGCTCGGATGCTTCAGGATCTCTCGCACGGCCAGGCCGTCGCCGCCGCCGAGGACCAGCACCTGCTTCGGCGCGCCGTGCGCGGCCATCGCCGGGTGGACGAGCGCTTCGTGATAGCGGTACTCGTCGCGCGAATGGAACTGCAGGTTGCCGTTGAGAAAGAGCCGCACCCCCGCCGAGCTGGCGGTGATCACGACGCGCTGGTAGGCGCTGGTTTCGCTGTAGACGATGCGGTCGCCGTAGAAGCGGTCCTCGGCCCAGCTGCTGACACGATCGGCGCCGGCGAACGCGGCCGCCAGCGCGGCGATCGTCAACGTGCAGGCAAACGCATGCGCGATCCGATGGCGCAGCTCGCCGCGAAACAGCCACAGCGCCCACACCGCGACGGCGACGTTGAGCAGCCCGAAGAACACGCCGGTGCGAATCAACCCGAGCTGCGGCACGAGCAGCAGCGGGAACGCGATCGATACCGCGAGCGCGCCGAGGTAGTCGAAGGTCAATACCTGCGACACCAAATCCTTCAGCGCATAGCGCTCGTGGAAGTGGCGCTTCAAGATTCGCATCACGAGCGGAATCTCCAGGCCGACCAGCACGCCGACCGCGAGCACCATCACGTACAGCGCAAAGCGAAAAGATCCGGCGGCCAGCGTGTGCAGTGCGAACAGCGCGGCCGGCATCAATCCGCCGATGGCGCCGACGAGCAGCTCGATGCGCAAGAAGTGCGCGACGAGCTGGCGCTCGAAGAAGCGCGACAGGTACGAGCCGACGCCCATCGCGAACAGGTAGGTGCCGATGACGGTCGAGAACTGCAGGATCGAGTCGCCGAGCAGGTAGCTCGCGAGCGCACCGGCAGCGAGCTCGTAGACGAGGCCGCAGGCCGCGACGATGAAGACCGACGCGAGCAGCGCAACTTCGGCCGGCCGCACGCGCGTCGGCGTGTCGGAGCGCATCACGCTTGCGCGGCTCATGGCAGCGAAACGCGCATCACGCCGGCACGGCGACGCGGTTCTTGCCTTCGCGCTTGGCGCGGTACAGCGCCTCGTCGGCCACGCGCAGCACCGCGTTGATCTCGGTCACGCCGACCAGCGGCGGGCGGCCGGCCGACACGAGGCCGATGCTGACGGTGACGCCGAGGTTCGCCGCCGGCAATTCGATTTGCAGCTGCGCGATCTGCTCGCGCAGCCGCTCGACCCATTGCATCGCCTGCTCGCCGTCGGTGTTCGGCAGCAGCACTGCGAACTCCTCGCCGCCGACGCGCGCGAAGGTGTCGATGTGGCGCAGCTGCGCCATGCAGGTCTGGGCCATGCAGCGCAGCACCTCGTCGCCGGCCGAATGGCCGTGCGTGTCGTTCACTGACTTGAAGTTGTCGACATCCATCAGCGCGACCGAGAACGGTCGGCCCGCGCGAAGGCAGCGCTCGACCTCTTCGGTCAGCCGGCTCATGAAGTAGCGCCGGTTGTAGGCGCCGGTGAGGTAGTCGGTGTCGCTGATGATGCGCAGCTGCTCGTGCGCGAGATCGAGCTTGAGCAAGAGGCTGAAGCTGCCGACCGACATCGTCGGTGCGATCAGCAGCGGGCAGCCGATGCTCAGCGCCCAGGCCGACGCCGGCATCTCGACGCCGAGCACGAAGACATGCACGATGATCGCCAGCAGCAGCGAGATGGCGATCGAGATCACGGTGACCGCGACGACCACCGGCCACAGACCGAAGCGCTTGAGGCAGGTCTTGATCATGGCGAATTCAAGCACACTGCGCTGCGCGCGGCCATCCCGAATATTTCCCTTGCCTTCAGCCGTGGATCGCCGCGGCGACGATCAGCGCGATCGCAATCGCCATCGCGCCGACGACGATCGCGAGCGCCACGTTCTTCTTCTCGATGATCTCGCCCCACAAGTCGTAGGGCGTGACCTTGTCGACGATGACGAAGCTGATCCAGAACACGAGCACGCCGATCATCGCGTAGACGATCGACCCGAAGAACGCGGCTGGTTTCAGCCATTCGATGCCCATCATGAGACTCTCCTTGTCGTTGAACTACTTGTGTCCGCCGCCGGTACTGAATCCGCCGAACGATCCGCCGCCGGTGCGAAAACCGCTGCCGCCGCTGCCGCCACCGCCGCTGCTGGCGAGGCAATTCTGGTACTCCTGCGACGCCTCGCCGTAGGTGCTGCGCAGATCGTTGCAGTCGCTGCCGCTCGGCCCGCTGCAGCGAAACAGCAGCAGGACAACGGCGATCGCGAAGACCCAGAAGAACACCTTGGCGAGCAGCGACGCGCCGCTGAACGCGGTCGGCGTCGCATCGCGGCGCAGCGCCGCCGCCTGCTCGGGCGCGAGATGGAAGGCGCGCAGCACGCTGTCGGCGGCGAGCGTCTCGCCCGCCGACCAGACGATTTCTTCGACCTCGCCGCTGCCGGTGCGCTCACGATTGAGCCGCTTGGAACTCGCCGCGCCGGTGCCGGCGTAGTCGGTGTTGAAGGTGCGCTGAGACCGCGTGACTTGCCAGTAGAACTCGCCGAGCACATAGGTCACTTCACCGGTGTAGTCGTAGAGCTTGCGGTACAGCACGCCTTCGTGGCGGACGTTCTGGCCGACCGTTTGCGGGACGCCGGTGATCGTCGCGGTCCAGCTCCAGCCGTCTTCGGCATCGACCAGAAACGCGAAGCCTTCGGTGCGGTGATACAGCAGGTACTCGCGCCAAAAACTCTGCTCGCGGTCCATGCTGTCGGCCACTTCGCAGCGCTCGACATAGCCAACCACCTGCCATGGCAGCGGCCGCTTGCCCAGCGTCAGCGTGCCGACGCTGCCGAGCGGAATCTGCGGCTCGCTCGGGTTGTCCTGCGCGTAATGCTGCAGCTCGGCGCCGACGCCTTTGGACACGTCGACGACCGCATGGCATTGAAGGCAGACGATGGATTGCGTTGTCGCGAGCTTGATCTCGAGCGCCGCGCCGCAGCTCGGGCACTCGATGCCGCGCGCGGCGAGCGTCTTCTCGGCGATCTCGGCCAGGCCGGTCATCGCGAGCTCGCTGATCGCGACCGAGCGGCCGACCGACCAGGCCGGTGCGGCCGGGTTGCCGTAGTCGAGTGTGGCGACTTCGCCGCGCGTGCTGCGCAGGTCGGCGACGACGAAGCCGCGATCGGTGACCGGCGGCGCGGGCAGCTCGCCTTGCGCCGCGATCAGCTTCGCGACCGTGACCGACGCGACCGTCCAGCTCTGCGCGCCGACGATCTGCTGCGTGCCGGGGCGCAGGCTCGCCGCGTCGGGCACCGCCTCGGCAAGCGGCGCGTCGAACGCCATCACATAGCGGCCGTTGTCCTCCGACAGCCATCCGCTGCGGCCCGTGTCAAAGAGCGCATGCCATTCGTTCCACGTGCCTTCGCTGTAGCGGTACTGCAGGCGACCGACGAGCGTGAACGCGGCACCCTGGTAGCTGCCGCCGGCGCCGAGCTGCAGCGGCGAGTGGTCGTCGAACAGCTCGGCGCTTTCGCCGATTTTGCGCAGCGCGTCGCCCTCGCGAACGAGGGTGCTGCGGCAAAAGCTGCAGACCGCGAACGCCGAAGCGCTCGAGCGGAACTCGACCGGCGCGCCGCAGTTCGGGCACGCGGCGCGGTAGGCGCGCTGCGGGTTGAGGTCAGTGGCCAAAGGCGAAGTCGGTGTTGCTTTACACCAGCTTCTTCAGCAGCTCCGCCTTCTTCGCGTCGAACTCTTCCTGCGTCAGGATGCCCTTGGCTTTCAGCTCGCCAAGCTTTTCCAATGTCGCCATCACCTCATCGGGCTTGACGGTCGCCGCTTGTTGCCCCTGCAAGCCCTGGCCCAGCTGCTGCGCCATCACCTGGCCGAGTGCGACGCCGGCGCCGAGGCCCATCGCGTCGCCGACGATGCCGCCCTTGCCGGCGCCTTCGGCAAACTTGGGCATCGACTGCGCGGTCTGGTACTGCATGAACTTGCCCATGTCGCCACCGACCATGCCCATGCCGATCTTCTGGTCGAGGATCTTCTGCAGGTCTTCGGGCAGCGAGATGTTTTGCACCGTCACGCCTTCGAGCTTCAGCCCGAGCTTGCCGAACGCCGGTGCGGTCGCGAACAGCAGTTGATTCGCGAACTCGATCTGATTTGCCGCGAGGTCGAGGAACGCGATGCCGCTGCCGGCCACCGCGTCGGAGATGTGCTGCAGCATCAGCGCGCGCAACTGGCCGTCGAGCTCGGCGACGGTGTAGCGCTCGCGCGTGCCGGAGATCTCGGTGTAGAAGAGCTTCGCATCGGCGATGCGGTAGCTGTAGTTGCCGAACGCGCGCAGCCGCACCGCGCCGAAGTCCTTGTCGCGGATCGTCACCGGCTGGGTCGTGCCCCAGCGCTGGTCGACCTGCTGGCGCGTGCTGAAGAAATAGACGTCGCTCTTGAACGGGCTCTGGAACAGCTTGTCCCAGTTCTTCAAGTAGGTCAGCACCGGCAGCGTGTTGGTGGTCAGCGTGTAGCGGCCGGGGCCGAACACGTCGGCGATCTTGCCCTCGTTGACGAACACCGCGATCTGCGATTCGCGCACTGTCAGCGAGCCGCCGTACTGGATCTCGTTGTCGGCCATCGGGTAGCGCCACGCGAGCGTGCCGTCGCCGGTCTCGGTCCACTCGAGAATGTCGATGAACTGTTTCTTGATGAAATCCATCAGGCCCATGGCAATCCCTTCCGAAGTCACCCCGACGCCGGGGTGCGCGGAATAATACGACCACCGATGGCGCCGGCCATCCCCCGGAGGTGTGATGCCGAATACGAACGCAACGCTGAGTCTGGCCGTCGTCGGTGCCGGGCCGGTCGGCCTGAGCCTCGCGCTGCACGCGGCGCGCGCGCTGCCCGAGGCGCGCATCACGCTGTTCGACGCGCGCGCTGCCGACCAGGACGTGGCCGGCGACCCGCGCACGATCGCGCTGTCGCTCGGCAGCGTGCAGCTGCTGCAGCGCATCGATGCGTGGCGCGCCGACGCGGCGCAGTCCATCGTCGAAGTGCATGTGTCGCAGCAGCCGCCGTCATTGGGCGGCATGCTGAGCGCGTGGCTCGGCGAGCCCGAGGTGCGGATTCGCGCAATCGACGAGGCCGTTCCGATGTTGGGTGCGGTGCTGAGCTACGGCGCGATCGTCGCGCCCTTGCAAGCAGTGTGGCTGAGCGCGTGCGAGCGCGAGCCGCAGCGCCTTGCGAGTCGCTTCGGCGTTCCGGTCGCGGCGTTGAAGCCGCTCGTCAACGGCGTCGAAGTCGATGCCGGCATCGCCGAGCGCTTCGACCTCGCGGTGATCGCCGAGGGCGGCGTGTTCTCGGACCAAGTGCGCAAGGCGGTCATGCATGACTACCGGCAGACTGCCTGGGTCGGCACGGTGACGCTGCAGGACGCGCGACCCGGCGTCGCCTATGAGCGCTTCACGCGCCACGGCCCGGTCGCGCTGTTGCCGTTGAAGAGCGGCCAAGCGGCGCTAGTCTGGTGCGTCAAGCGCGACGACGATCCGGTCACCGAGCTCGACGACACGCAGCGATTGGCGGTGCTCAACACGCTGCTGCACCCGGAGGCCGGCCGCGTCGTCGCGATGTCGCCGTTGAAGTCGTTCGCATTGGGTCTGAACGCCGAGCGCACGTTGACCGACGGCCGCACCGTGCGAATCGGCAACGCGGCGCAAACGCTGCATCCGGTGGCGGGGCAGGGGTTGAACCTGGGCATGCGCGATGCGTTCGAGCTGGTGTTGGCGTTGGTGCATTCCGCGGATGTGGACACCGTGCTGCGCCGCCTCGAATGGAAGCGCGCACCGGACCGCTGGACGATGATCGCCGCCACCGATTTCTTGGCCCGCAGCTTCACCTGGCAATTGCCCGGCGCGGGAGCGGCGCGTGGCTTGGGAATGGCGGCACTGCAGGCGTTGTCGCCGATCAAGTCGGCATTGGCAAGGCGGATGATGTACGGGTCGCGGTGAGTTGCGCGACGAATGATCGAGGCCCCGTTCGGGCTGACCCTTCGACAAGCTCAGGGCGAACGGGATTCAAGGGTTCGCCCGCATCAACAGACATCCGTTCGGGCTGAGCCTGTCGAAGCCTTGCATCCGTTAACCCGCCACCTCATCCCGCGCATGCAGCCTCTTGCACTGCGGATGCTTGGACCATTGCGCCGTTGCGCATTGCTGCCGCATGCAGCGGTACAGCGCGAATTGCGAGCGCTCGCCGCAGATTTGTCGCGGGCTGGTCGTCGCTGAGCGAGCGGTCGTCGCGCGGCGTGGTGCTGGCTTGTTCACGGCGGGTGGTGTGGCAGGCTGTGGTGTAGCGCTTGGCGGTTCGGGTGCCAACGCCGCGGGCGGCGTCGTGGGTGTTGGCTCGGCCGCAACCGGCGTGGCGCTGATCGCGGCGGTCGGCGCCTCGGGCAACGGCGGCGCAGCGGGTGCCGGCGTTGGCGCAGGGGTCGCCTCGCGAACCGCGGTCGGCTTCGCCTTTGCGCTTTCTCTACTCACCACGGTCTGAGCGTGACTCAATTCGCGCTGCTGGTTGAACATCCACGCCGCTGATCCGACGGCGACCAGCATCAGCGCTGCACCGATCCACCACGCGGCCTGCTGCGAGCGCGAACGCGTCGGTGGCCAGCGCGGCGTCGTGATGTCGAGCTGGCTGGGGTCCCACTGGCCTTCAGGGACCGGCTGCGCCGGCGCGCCATCGCTGGCGCTCAATGGCGACGCCGGCTCGGGCATCACCGCGGTCGGCGCGAACTGCGGGTCCTCGTCATGCGGCGGCAGCGTCGGCTCGTCGTCCTCACGACTCGCATCGGTGTTCCAGCCGCGCGGATCGTGCTCCAGCGCCGGCTCGATGCGCCCGGCGATGCCGTTCGGCCGTGCGTCGAGCGCGCTGCGGAATTGCGCGACGCTCTGCGGCCGGTCGCGCGTTCGCGTTGCCAGCGCAGCGTCGATCGCGGCGATGAAACCCGCGCTGTAGTGCACATGCGGATAGTTGCGCTGCAGGCGGCGCACTACATCGCCGAGCGGCTCGAGCGGCTCGGGCAACCAACCCGTGGGCGAAGCCGGCAAGCGTCCGCTGACGCAGTAGTGCACGGTCGCCGCGAGCGCGTATAGATCGGTCCACGCGCCTTGCGGCTGGTCGGCCGACGGCGCGATCTGTTCCATCGGCGCGAAGCTCGGCTCGAGCAGCGTCATCAGCGCCTGCGTCTGCTCGCCGACGATCGCACGTCGCGCCGCGCTGAAGTCGAGCAGCACCGGATGATCGTCGGGCAGCAGCAGGATGTTGGCCGGCGAGATCTCGCGGTGAATGTGACCCGAGCGGTGCAGCACCTCGAGCGCACCGAGCAGGCCGTCGAGCAGCGATCGCAGCGAGGCTTCGTCGGGCGGCTCGTCGAGCGCCTGGCGCAAGGTGAGCAGCGGCGTGCCGGCGTAGTACGGCATCGCACGGTAGGCGGTGCCGTTGGCTTCCCAGCTGCGCAGCACATGCACGAGCGACGGGTGATCGCAGCGCGCGAGCACCTGCGCTTCGTCGATGAACGCATGCAGCCCGCGCTCGAAGGCTTGCGCATGGGCCGGTGCGCGCAGCGCGAGGCGCACCGAGTCGCTGTCGCGCGCGGCGAGTGTGATCGGCAGGTATTCCTTGATCGCGATGCGGCGATCGAGCTTCAAGTCGCTCGCGAGATAGACGATGCCGAAGCCGCTCGCGCCGATCATCCGCTCGAGCTGGAACTCTTCGAGCCGCGTGCCGGATGGCAGTGCGTCGTGCGTGGGCATCGGGTCGGCCGGCAAGTTGCGCGCAGCGGCAGCGCGATTCGCCGTCGACATGCTCGATGAGCTGGATTGCACGAGGTTCATGGTGTGAATTCGCTGCGGGTCGGCGAGCCCAGCTTGGCAGACCCGCCGGCTCACTTGTTGGCTTTTGTGTGTGCCTGCGGGCCAGCGGCGAGCGGCCGGCTACAGCTTTGATCTTCGGAAACAAATCCTGTTCCGCGGCCATGACGGCAGCAGGGCGAACGGTATGCTCGGCGCCAGACACGAAGGAGGGCGCCGATGTTCCTGGTCTGTGGCGAAGCCTTGATGGATGTGTTCGCGGTGGGCGACACGGCGACCGGCGTGGCGCTCGATGCGCGCGTCGGCGGCTCGCCATTCAATGTCGCCGTCGGGCTCGCGCGGCTCGCGCAGCCGGTCGCTTTTTTCGGCGCGGTGTCGCGCGGCTTTCTCGGCGAGCGGCTCGTGCGCGCGCTGGCTGATGAAGGCGTCTTGACCGACTTCATCGAACGCGTCGCCGCGCCGACGACGCTCGGCTTGATCGGCCTCGATGCGCAGGGCGTGCCGGCGTATTCGTTCTACGG
>VBCQ01000006.1:0-12404 GCA_005882155.1 Betaproteobacteria bacterium | reverse complement strand
TTGTCGAGCCGATTGCGTCGACCTTGCGCGAGCTCGTCGAGCGCGAGCATGCGCGAACGCTGATCTCGTTCGACCCGAACATCCGCCTCAACGTCGAGCCCGATCTCGCGCGCTGGCACGCTGCGCTCGAGGGGATGCTGCCGCGCACGCAACTGCTGAAGATCAGCGAGGAAGACCTCGCACTGCTGCGGCCGGGCATGAGCCTGCACGCGTTCGCCGCCGCGGCGCTGGCGCAAGGCGTTGCACTCGTCGTCGTCACCCGCGGTGCCGAGGGTGCGGCCGCATGGACCGCGCGCCACCACGTCAGCGCGCCGCCGTTGCCGATCGAGGTCGTCGACACCGTCGGCGCCGGCGATACCTTCCAGGCCGCGTTGCTGACCTGGCTCGCCGAGCAGCGTTGCTTGACGGGCGCGGCACTCGCCGCGCTCGACGAGCCGCAACTCGTCTCGGCGCTGCGGTTCGCGACCCGCGCCGCAGCGATCACCTGCTCGCGCCGCGGCGCCGACTTGCCGCGACGCGCCGAGCTGAACTGATCGCGATGTCGACGGCCATCTTTCTCAAGCTCGCCGCCATCTTCATCGTCGTCGCGCTCGGCTGGGTCGCCGGCCGGCTGCGCTGGCTCGGCGACAACGATCCGGCGCGCACCTTGTCGAACGCGGCGTTCTACATCTTCATTCCGGCACTGCTGTTTCGCACCACGGCGCGAATCGATTTTGCGACCCTGCCGTGGAGAACGCTCGCGGCGTTCTTCGTTCCGGTGCTGCTCTTGCTCGTGCTCGTCTACGTCTGGCAGCGCCGCTCGAATCGCAGCGGCGACGCGCCGGCGGCGCCGAGCGTGCGCGCGATTTCGGCCACGTTCGGCAACACCGTTCAAATCGGCGTGCCACTGGCCACGGCCCTGTTCGGCGAGGCGGGTCTTGCGATCCACATCACGATCATCAGCATCCACGCGCTGGTTCTGCTCAGCGTGCTGACCGCGCTGGTCGAGCTCGACCTTGCACGCGAGCGGCGGCTGCGTGGCGACGCCGACGCGCATCTGCTCGGGACGCTCGCGACAACCGCGCGTAACACCATCGTTCACCCGGTCGTGCTGCCGGTGCTCGCTGGCCTCGCATGGAACGGCCTCAGCCTGCCGCTGCCCGGCATCGTCGACGAAACGCTGCAGACGCTCGCGCTGCCGGTCGTGCCGCTGTGCCTGGTGCTGATCGGCATGTCGCTCGCGTACTACGGCGTCAAGGGCGCGGCGCGCGGCGCGATCAGCCTGAGCGTGCTCAAGCTGCTCGTGCTGCCGGCGCTGGTGCTCGCAATCGGCCACTGGGGTATGGGACTCGACGGCATCGCGCTGTCGGTCGTCGTGATGGCCGCGGCGATGCCGGTCGGCTCGAACGCGCTGATCTTCGCCCAGCGCTATCGCACGCTGGAGGGCGAAACGACGGCGGCCATCGTGTTCTCGACCTTCGCCTTCGTCGCGACCGGCCCGCTGTGGCTGACTGTCCTAGGCCACTTGCATTGAGTTTCAACGGAGTCGCGCAGGCGACGCCGACCCACCGTTTCCCCTGACGTGATGGTGCGCGCGGCGGGGATATCATCCCGCCCTCGCTGCTCACAAGGCGGCCGAAACCAACGCTGTGCAACTTTCAGGACCACCCCAATGAAAAATCGCGGCTTCACTCTCAAGGCGCTCGCCGCCACGGCCTTGCTGGCCTGCGCCGGCGCGAGCTTCGCGGCCAAGACCCTCGTCTACTGCTCCGAAGGCAGCCCCGAGGGCTTCAACCCGCAGTTCTTCACGACCGGCACGACGCTCGATGCGTCGTCGGTGCCGATGTTCAACCGGCTCGTCGAGTTCGACCTCGGCACCACCAACATCGTGCCCGGCCTCGCCGAGAGCTGGACCGTCGCGCCCGACGGCATGGCCTACACCTTCAAGCTGCGCCCCGGCGTGAAGTTCCACAGCAACGAGAAGTTCAAGCCGACGCGCGACTTCAACGCCGACGACGTGCTGTTCTCGTACAACCGCATGGCCGACCCGAACCATCCGTTCGCGAAGACCTCGCCCGGCCAGACCTTCGCCTACTTCGAAGACATGGGGATGAAGAGCATCGTCGACCACATCGAGAAGGTCGATGCGATGACGGTGCGCTTCGTGATGAAGAAGCCCGAGGCGCCGTTCATGGCCAACCTCGCGATGGATTTCATGTCGGTGCAGTCGGCCGAGTACGCCGACAAGATGAAGGCCGCCGGCACGCCCGAGGTGATCGACCGCGAGCCGATCGGCACCGGCCCGTTCCAGTTCGTCTCGTACCAGAAAGACGCGGTGATCCGCTACAAGGCGCACGACGGCTTCTGGGGCGGCCGCCCGAAGATCGACAACCTCGTCTATGCGATCACCACCGACGCGTCGGTGCGCTACGCGAAGCTTAAGACCGGCGAGTGCCATGTGATGGCGTTCCCGAAGCCGGCCGACGTGGCAGCGATGAAGGCCGACGCGAACATCAACATGGTGTCGCAGCAGGGCCTGAACGTCGGCTACATCGCGTTCAACGTCGAGAAGAAGCCGTTCGACAACAAGCTGGTTCGGCAAGCGCTGAACATGTCGGTCAACAAGAAAGCGATCCTCGACTCGGTGTTCCAGGGCGCAGGCCAGCCGGCGAAGAACCCGATCCCGCCGACGCTCTGGTCCTACGACGACAAGATCAAGGAGTACCCGTATGACCCGGCGAAGGCGAAAGAGCTGCTTGCGAAGGCCGGTTATCCGAACGGCACCGAAGTCGAGCTGTGGTACCTGCCGGTCACGCGCCCGTACAACCCCGACGGCAAGCGCATGGCCGAGCTGATCCAGGCCGACTGGGAAAAGATCGGCGTGAAGACCAAGCTCTTGACCTTCGAGTGGGGCGAGTACCGCAAGCGCAGCAAGACCGGCGAGCAGCACGTGATGATGTTCGGCTGGTCGGGCGACAACGGCGACCCCGACAACTTCTTCGTCCCGCTGCTCGGCTGCGCCGCGGTGAAGGGCGGCGGCAACGTCGCGCGCTGGTGCAACAAGGACTTCGAAGACGCGATCCAGAAAGCCAAGCTCGTCACCAAGCAGGCCGAGCGCGCGGCGCTGTACATGAAGGCGCAGGAGATCGCGCACGAAGAAGCGCCGTGGATCCCGATCGCCCACTCGGTTCGCTTCGACCCGGTGCGCAAGGAAGTGATCGGCTACAAGATGGACGCGACGGCGCACCATTACTTTCATAAGGTGGATTTGAAGTAAGCGGCACAAGAACCCCGTTCGCCCTGAGCCTGTCGAAGGGCCAAGGTCCACTGACACCGCTCAGGATGAGCGGATCATTCTCATGTTCTCCTTCCTCCTCAAACGCTTCGCCCTCGTGATCCCGACCTTCCTCGGGATCACGCTGCTGGTGTTCTCGCTGATCCGCCTGCTGCCCGGCGACCCCGTCGAGGCGCTGTCGGGCGAGCGCGGGATGACCGACGAGCGCTATCAGCGGCTGCTGCACGAGTTCGGCCTCGACCGGCCGCTGTGGATGCAGTACCTCGAGTACCTGTGGCGCGCGCTGCATGGCGACCTGGGCTACTCGACGATCACCCATGAGCCTGTCTTCCACGAGTTCATCACGCGCTTTCCAGCGACCATCGAGCTGTCGATGTGCGCGATGCTGATGGCGCTCGTGATCGGCCTGCCGGCCGGCATCGTCGCCGCGCTGAAGCGCAACACCGTGCTCGACTATTCGGTGATGGGCGCATCGCTGACCGGCTACTCGATGCCGATCTTCTGGTGGGGCCTGCTGCTGATCCTCACCTTCTCGGTGACGCTCGGCTGGACGCCGGTGTCGGGGCGCATCGCGATCCAGTACGACATTCCGGCGGTGACCGGCTTCATGCTCGTCGACTCGCTGCTGTCGTCGGACGCCGGTGCGTTCAAGAGCGCGGTCTCGCACCTGATCTTGCCGGCGATCGCGCTCGGCACGATTCCGCTCGCCGTCATCGCGCGAATGACGCGCTCGTCGATGCTCGAAGTGCTGCGCGAAGACTATGTGCGCACCGCGCGCGCGAAGGGCGCATCGACCTTGCGGGTGGTCGGTGTGCATGCGCTGCGCAACGCGCTGATCCCGGTGGTGACGACGATCGGCCTGCAGGTCGGAACCTTGCTCGCCGGCGCGATCCTCACCGAGACGATCTTCTCGTGGCCCGGCATCGGCAAGTGGCTCGTCGAGGCGATCCACCGCCGCGACTATCCCGCAGTGCAGGGCGGCATCCTGATGTCGGCGACCGTCATCATCGTCGTCAACCTCGTCGTCGACATGCTGTACGGCGTGATCAATCCGCGGATTCGCCACCAGTAAGGGCATCAATGAGCGCCGTCCTCGATCCTGGCGTCGCACCGACGCCGCCCGGTCCGCTGACCGAGCTGTGGCGCGACTTCAAGCGCAACCGCGGCGCGATCATTGGCCTGGCGATCGTCATCGCGCTGGTGCTGTGCGCGCTGCTCGCCGATTTCATCGCGCCGTATTCGCCGAGCGAGCAGTACCGCGATGCGACCTTGCACGCGCCGGCGTGGGAGCCGGTCAACGGCCATCGCTTTCTGCTCGGCACCGACCCGGTGGGGCGGGACGTGCTGTCGCGGCTGATTCATGGCACGCGGCTGTCGCTCGTCATCGGCCTCGTGTCGGTCGGCCTGTCGCTGTCCGGTGGCGTGCTGCTCGGGCTGCTCGCCGGCTTTTTCCGCGGCGGGCTCGAGATCACGATCATGCGGCTGATGGACATCATGCTCGCGCTGCCGAGCCTGCTGCTCGCGGTCGCGGTCGTCGCGATCCTCGGGCCGGGTCTCGCCAACGCGATGTACGCGATCGCGATCGTCATGCTGCCGCACTTCGTTCGGCTGACGCGTGCCGCGGTGATGGGCGAACTCGCGAAGGACTATGTGGCCGCGTCGCGCATCGCCGGCGCCGGCACCGCGCGGCTGATGTTCGACACCGTGCTGCCCAACTGCGCCGCGCCGCTGATCGTGCAGGCGACGCTCGGCTTTTCGGCTGCGATCCTCGATGCGGCAGCGCTCGGCTTTCTCGGCCTCGGCGCGCAGCCGCCGACGCCCGAGTGGGGCTCGATGCTCGCGAGCGCGCTCGAATTCATCCAGAGCGCGTGGTGGGTCGTGACCTTGCCGGGCCTCGCGATCCTGGTCTCGGTGCTCGCGTTCAATTTGATGGGCGACGGCTTGCGCGACGCGCTCGACCCCAAACTCAAACGCTGACATGGCTCTGCTCGAAGTCGAAAACCTGAGCGTCGAATTCGGCGCCGAAGCCGCGCCGTTCAAGGCGGTCGACGGCGTGAGCCTGCGCATCGACGCCGGCGAAGTGGTCGGCGTCGTCGGCGAGTCGGGCTCGGGCAAGAGCGTCACCGCGCTTGCATTGATGGGACTCGTCGAGGCGCCGGGTCGCGTGAAGGCGCAGCGACTGTCGTTCGACGGCCGCGACGTGTTGACGATGCCCGAGCGCGAGCGCCGCGCGATGCTCGGGATCGACATCGCGATGATTTTCCAGGACCCGATGACGAGCCTGAATCCCTGCTTCACGGTCGACTACCAGCTCACCGAGACCTTGCGAATTCATGAAGGCGGCTCGCGCCGCGCCTTGCGTGCGCGCGCGCTCGAGTTGCTGCGCGCGGTCGAGATCCCCGATGCCGAGCGGCGCCTTGACGCGTTTCCGCATCAGCTCTCGGGCGGCATGTGCCAGCGCGTGATGGTCGCGATGGCCATCGCCTGCAACCCGCGGCTGCTGATCGCCGACGAGCCGACGACCGCGCTCGACGTGACGATCCAGGCGCAGATGCTTGCGTTGCTGCTCAAGCTGCAGCGCGAGCGCGGCATGGGGCTGATGCTGATCACCCACGACCTCGGCGTCGTCGCCGAAGTCGCGCAGCGCGTGCTCGTGATGTACGCGGGGCAGGTCGTCGAGACCGCGCATGTGCCCGACATCTTCATCGCGCCGCGCCATCCGTACACCGAGGCCTTGTTGTCGGCGCTGCCCGAACACAACATCGGCAAGCGGCGCTTGCATTCGATGCCGAGGGTGGTGCCGGGTGCCTACGACCGGCCGCGCGGCTGTCTGCTGTCGCCGCGCTGCCCGTATGTGCAAGACAAGTGCCGGGCCGAGCGACCCGGTTTGTACGGTCTCGAAGGCGCGAAGGCGCGCTGCTTCTTTCCGCTGGATCAGCATGCGGGGGTGGAGGTGCTGGCATGAGCGAGTCGAACACCACCCCCGCCTCCGTTCGCACCGACCGCGCCCCCGCACCCGTTCGCCCTGAGCTTGTCGAAGGGTTGGTTCAGGCCGACGCTTCGACAGGCTCAGCGCGAACGGAGGGTGTTGTCCTCGACGCCCAATCCCTCACCAAGCACTACCCCGTCTCCCAAGGCTTCATGAAGCCGAAAGCCCTCGCCCGTGCACTCGACGGCGTGTCGTTCATGCTGCAGGCCGGCAAGACGCTCGCCGTCGTCGGCGAATCGGGTTGCGGCAAGAGCACGCTGGCGCGCCAGATCACGATGATCGAGACGCCGACCTCGGGCCATCTGCATCTCACCGGCGTCGACGTCGCCCACGCCGACGCGGCGACGAAGAAGCGCCTGCGGCAAGAAGTGCAGATGGTGTTCCAGAACCCGTTCGGCAGCTTGAATCCGCGCAAGAAGATCGGCCAGGCGCTCGAAGAGCCGCTCGTCATCAACACGACGCTCAGCAAGGCCGATCGCGAGGACAAGTCGCGCGCGATGATGGCGCGCGTCGGCCTGCGACCCGAGCACCATCAGCGCTACCCGCACATGTTCTCCGGCGGCCAGCGCCAGCGCGTCGCGATCGCACGCGCGTTGATGCTCCAGCCGAAGATCGTCGTCGCCGACGAGGTGCTGGTGATGTACCTCGGCAAGGTCGTCGAGAGTGCGCCCAAGCGCCAGCTCTTCATCGCCCCGCGCCACCCGTACACCCGGGCGCTGCTCGCGAGCACGCCGCGCATCGACAAGGCGGCGCGGCAGACGCGCCTGGTGCTGTCGGGCGAGCTGCCGTCGCCGCTGAATCCGCCGAGCGGCTGCGCGTTTCACAAGCGCTGCCCGCATGCGGTCGCGCACTGCAGCGTCGAGGTGCCGCTGCTCGAAGACGTCGGCGGCGGGCAGTGGGTCGCGTGCCACCGCAAGCACGAGATCGCTTGATCCCATTCGCTTGAAGCGGCTGCAAGCGCGGCGCATCATTTGCGGCTTCCATCCCATTCAAGAAGGAGACCGCCATGACATTCACCGCGCTCCGCATATCCGTTGCAACCGTCGGCATGGCCTGCGCGCTGTCGTCGCATGCCGCCGGCTTCACGCTGACCAGCCCGACCGTCAAGCCCAACTCGATGCTGACCGAGGCCCAGGTTTTCAACGGCTTCGGCTGCAGCGGCAAGAACGTCTCGCCGGCGCTGAAGTGGAGCGGCGCGCCGAAGGACACGAAGAGCTTCGCCGTCACCGTCTACGACCCCGACGCGCCGACCGGATCCGGCTGGTGGCATTGGGTCGTCTTCAACATCCCGGCGACAGCGACCGAGCTGCCCGAAGGCGTCGCCGCCGACGGCAAGGGCTTGCCTGCCGGCGCGACGCAAGGCCGCACCGACTTCGGCGCGCCCGGCTTCGGCGGCGCCTGCCCACCGAAGGGCGACAAGCCGCACCGCTACATCTTCACCGTCTATGCGCTGAAGACCGACAAGCTCGACGTGCCGGCGGACGGCACCGCGGCGATGGTCGGCTTCAATATCAACGCGAACAAGCTCGCGGCGGCGAGCTTCACGGCGAAGTACGGGTGGAAGTGAACGCTGCGTGCGTTTTGGGACAATCCACCCCATGACCTCCACCGACCTCCAAGCCACGATCGCCCACATGGGCGCGGCCGCGCGTGCGGCGAGCGGCAAGATGGCGGCAGCGTCGACGGCGGCGAAGAATGCTGCGCTGCTCGCGCTCGCGCGAGCGCTGTGCAGCGAGACCGCGGCGCTGCAAGCGGCGAACGCGAAAGACATCGAGGCTGCGCAAGCCGCAGGACTCACTGCGCCGATGGTCGATCGCCTGAAGCTCACGCCTCAGATCATCGACACGGTCGCTGAAGGCTGCGAGCAGATCGCTGCGATGCCCGACCCGATCGGTGAGATCACGAATCTGCGGCGCCGTCCGAGCGGCATCAGCGTCGGCCAGATGCGGGTTCCGCTCGGCGTGTTCGGGATGATCTACGAGAGCCGGCCCAACGTGACGATCGAGGCAGCGTCGCTCGCGATCAAGAGCGGCAACGCCTGCATCCTGCGTGGCGGCTCGGAAGCCATTGCCTCCAACCTCGCGCTGTGGAAACTCGTGCAGGCCGCGCTCGCCGAAGCCGGCTTGCCGCCCGATGCGGTGCAGCTCGTGCAGACCACCGACCGTGCCGCGGTGGGCTTTCTGATCGCGTCGCCCGATGCGGTCGACGTGATCATCCCGCGTGGCGGCAAGGGGCTGATCGAGCGCATCAGCCGCGAAGCGAAGGTTCCGGTGATCAAGCACCTCGACGGCAACTGCCATGTGTATGTCGACGCGAGCGTCGACATCGCACTCGCGCTGCGCGTGACCGACAACGCGAAGACGCAGAAGGTCAGCCCGTGCAACGCGGCCGAGTCGCTGCTGGTGCACGAGGCGGTGGCTGCAACTTTCCTGCCGCAGATCGGCGCGGTGTTCGCGGCGAAGGGCGTCGAGATGCGTTGCGATCCGAGAGCGATGGCGCTGCTGCGCGCGGTGCCGGATGCGAACCTCGTCGCTGCGACCGAGCAGGACTGGTCCGAGGAGTATCTCGCGCCGATCATCAGCATCAAGGTCGTCGCGAGTCTCGACGAGGCCATCGCGCACATCAACCGCTACGGCTCGCACCACACCGACGCGATCCTCACCGACCGCCACCCGAACGCGATGCGCTTCCTGCGCGAGGTCGATTCGGCGAGCGTGATGGTCAACGCGTCGACGCGTTTCGCCGACGGCTTCGAGTTCGGCCTCGGCGCCGAGATCGGCATCAGCACCGACAAGTTCCACGCCCGCGGGCCTGTCGGGCTCGAGGGCCTCACGTCGATGAAGTGGGTCGTGCTCGGCAACGGGGAAGTGCGAAGCTGATCGTGAACGATCCGCGCTCCGCCCTCGTTCTATTTTCCGGCGGGCAGGACTCGACGACCTGCCTCGCGTGGGCGCTGAACCGCTACGCGCATGTCGAGACGATCGGCTTCGACTACGGCCAGCGGCACCTGATCGAGCTCGAATGCCGGCTCACGGTGCGCGCGCAGTTGCACGCGCAGTTCCCGCAGTGGCGCGACAAGCTCGGCGACGATCATCTGCTCGACTTGTCGCTGCTCGGCCAGATCTCCGACACCGCGCTGACGCAAGCGCGCGCGATCGAGATGAACGCAAACGGCCTGCCGAACACCTTCGTGCCGGGCCGCAATCTGTTGTTCTTCACGTTCGCCGCGACGCTCGCGTATCGGCGCGGCTTGAGCGTGCTCGTCGGCGGCATGTGCGAGACCGATTTTTCCGGTTACCCCGACTGCCGCGACAACACCTTGAAAGCGATGCAGGTCGCGCTGAGCCTCGGCATGGACACGCCGATGACGATCGCCACGCCATTGATGTGGCTCGACAAGGCGCAGACCTGGGCGCTCGGTGCGGAGCTGGGCGGCGATGCGTTGACGAAGCTGATCGTCGAGCACACGCACAGCTGTTATCTCGGCGAGCGCTCGAAGCGGCATGAATGGGGATATGGCTGCGGGCAATGTCCGGCGTGTACGTTGCGCTCGCGCGGGTATGTGGCGTGGCGGTCGAACGGGGCTGAGCCGTTTCCGGATACCGAGGTGGGTGACAGCCTCGGGTGATCGGCGCGAGGGCTTCGACAGGCTCAGCCCGAACGGGACGGGGATGTATGCGGGCGGTCCCAACCCCCCACAGCAACACCATTACCACCCCGTTCGCCCTGAGCCTGTATTTCCGATCATCCTGAGCTTGTCGAAGGAAGGGCTGGTGGCAATCAAGTCAGCCACTTCCCCAACGCCCGCTCCCCACCCGCCGTCAACATCAACGCCCGCGAGCCCTCGGCCCGGCGCCACCAGCGCTGCTCCAAGCCATGTTCGAACAGCGTCACTGCCAGCGCGCCGGCCAGATGGTCGCGCCGCTCTGACCAATCGAAGCACGGATGCGCGAAGCGTCGCGACGTTGCGGTCGGCAGCGCGATCCCGAGCGCTTGCAGATCGGCTCGCCCCTGATCGGTCAACACGAAATGCCCCTCGCAAGCCGCGATCGTCGCGCGCTCGAGCAGGCCGTCGTACAGCCGCACACCGAGCTCGCCGGCGATGTGGCTGTAGCAGGTGCGCGCCAGCTTCAGCGGCTTGTACGCGCCTTGCTCCCATTTGCTCGCGCTCGCATTGCGCTCGGCCACCAGCGACAGCGCTTCGAGCGCATGCGCGATGTCGGCATCGGCCAAGCGAAAGTAGCGATGCCGGCCTTGCGTTCGCGTGACGACGAGCTCGGCGTCGAGCAGCTTGGCGATGTGCGTGCTGGCGGTTTGCGCGGTGATGCCGGCCGCGGCGGCGAGCTCGCCCGCGGCCATGTATTGCCCGCCCATCAGCGCGGCGAGCATGCGCGCGCGTGTCGGGTCGCCGATCATCGCGGCGATCTTCGCGAAGCGTGGTTCGGGCGCAGTGCTATGCATCATCCGTGCATTGTCGCCATCAACGAATGCAACGAGAGATACGCGCCGAGCAGCAGCAAGCCGCTGAAGAAGAGTCGCTTGAACAGCACGGGCTGCACGCGCAAGCGAATCCACTGGCCGAGCCCCATGCCGGCGAGTGCCGGCAGCAACGCGAGCAGCGAGCCGACGAGCGTCGTCGCCTGCAACGCGCCGCCGTGGCCGAGGCTCAGCGCCAACGCGACGGTCGAGACGAGAAACGAAATGCCGAGCGCTTGCACCAGCTCCTCTTTCTCGAGGCCGAGGGCTTGCAGGTAAGGCACGGCCGGGATCACGAACACGCCGGTCGCCGCGGTGACGAGCCCGGTGGCCGCACCGACGAGCGGCGACAGCCAGTGCTCATGACGCGGCGCGACATGAAAGCGCACCGCGAGCAGCCCGAGCGCCGCATAGACGAACAGTGCGATGCCGAGTCCGGCAGTCACGCCGTCGATCGCGCCGCCGCCCAGCCAGCCGGCGCCGACGGCAACGCCTGCGCACACGCCGGCCAGCATCGGCGCGATCCGGCGCGTGAGTGCAGCGAGGCCGGGCCGCGCGGCGATCTGCCAGACGTTGGTGACGAGCGACGGCACGACGAGCAGCGCCGCGGCTTGCGCCGGCGCCATCACGAGGCTCAACAAGCCCATCGTGATCGTCGGCAGGCCGAGCCCGACGACGCCTTTGACGAAGCCGGCGAGCGTGAAGACGATGCCGATGAGGGCGATGAGTTCAGGGGTCGATGCGATCGAGTTCATGCCGCGATGATCGGCCGCCGACACACACCGATGCTTCGGTCCGCATCGAAGCATCGTAGAGTCCGGCCTGATGAATTCGACGCAAATCGCTTTGCTGGCGGTGCTCGCTGTGCTGGTCTTCTGGGCGGTCGGTGCCTACAACCGATTGGTCAGCCTGCGCAACGACATCGCGCGCGCATTCACGCCGGTCGACGCGCAGATCCGTCAGCGGCACGCGCTGCTGCAGCAGTGGCTGGCCGCGCTGCGGCCGTTCGTCGAGCACAGCCCCGAGGCGCTCGATGCTGTCACCGCGGCGTGCGGGCAATTGCAAGTCGCCTGCGACACGGTGCGCGCGCGGCCGAGCGCGGCGCGGCCGATGACGAGCTTGCGGCTTGCCGAAGAGACGCTCGCCAACGCGCGAACGCGCCTCAACGCCGAGCTGCCGGCCAAGCCCGAGCTGCTCGCCGGACTCGCGGTCAGCGTGCTCGGCGAGGAGCTCGCCGCGGCCGACAGCACGCTCGGTTTCGCCCGCCGCCAATTCAACGAGGCGACGCAGAACTACAACGACGCGCTCGATCAGTTTCCGACCTGGGTCATCGCGGGCCTGTTCCGCTTTCGCGGGGCCGGCACGCTGTAGCTTGACAAAGCGTTGCCTTGGCGCAAACCCTCGCGGCGCCATTGCTATCCGGCGGTAGCATCATTCGAATTGTTGCGTTTGCGGCCCGAATGCCCACGAGGCGACGCGGGCCGAACAAGGGGAAGACTTGCAGCCCACCGACATTCGCCATCCCGACTACTTCCACAAAGTCGTCGACTGCCAGTGGGCTTGCCCGGCCCACACACCGGTACCGGAATACATCCGGCTCATCGCGGCAGGCCGCTACACCGATGCCTACATGGTCAACTGGGAATCGAATGTGTTCCCGGGCAT
>VBCQ01000005.1 GCA_005882155.1 Betaproteobacteria bacterium | reverse complement strand
CGCGACCTCGCGCCGCTCGGCTACCAAGTCACGATCTTCGATGCCGACGACAAGGCCGGCGGAATGATCCGCTCGCAGATCCCGCGCTTTCGATTGCCCGAGGAAGTGATCGACGAAGAAACCGGCTACATCCTGCGGCTCGGCGTCGACTTTCGCGGCGGCGTGCGCATCGAGTCGATGCAGCAGCTGCTCGCCGAGAACTGGGACGCGGTGTTCGTCGGCTCCGGTGCGCCGCGCGGGCGCGACCTGTCGATTC
>VBCQ01000003.1:24461-29414 GCA_005882155.1 Betaproteobacteria bacterium | reverse complement strand
TCGGCAAGAGGTCGAGAATGGTTTGCATGCGAGCTCCTCGGTAGTGGATGTGCGGTCCACTCTAGGAGGCCGGTCCATTGACGGTCTCGCCGAATTCGCCGGATGCTGGCCGTTTTTCGAAATGGGTGCGAAATTGCAGGATTCGACAAGACGCTGCCCCGCCGCCGCCTCATCCTGAGCGACTCATGGATCAGCTCGAACTCCTGCTGCGTGCGTCAGGCATCGGCTTTGTGCTGATGCTGGTCGCCGCGTGCGCTGCGGCCGGCAGCTGGCGGCGCCGGCTCGATGTGCTCGCGGTTTGGGTCGGCGTGGCGGCTTATCTCGTCTGCTCTTCGCCGCTGCAGCCGTGCATCGCATCGATCGCCTTCATTCCGGTTCTCGCCGCCGCGATCGCATTCCCGTTCGCGTTCTGGCGACTCGCCCGCGTGATCCTCGATGAAGCGCCCGACGTGCCGGCACTCGCTTGGCTCGGCTTGGCCGTGCTGTTGGGATGCGGCTTGACGGCGACCAACGTCGAGACGCTGCCGCACGCCTGGCGCCTTGGCCTCGCCGGCGTGACGAAAGCCGTCGCGGCGGCGTTCATCGTCCACGCGCTGGTCCGCGCATGGCGCACCTGGGACGACGACCTCGTCGAGTCGCGCCGCAAGCTGCGCTGGTGGCTCGTCGGCCTCCTCGGCGGCTACGCCCTCGTGGTGACCGGCGCCGAGGTCTATTTGCATGGTGAAGCACCGCCGGGATGGTTGGCCTTGTTGAACGTCGTGGCGATCGACCTGAGCCTGTTGGGTTCGGGCGCCTTTCTGGTCGGGTTGAGACAAACGGCGGTCGATGCGCTTTTCAGCCCGACGCAGCGTGACAACGCGGTCGCTGCCGAGCCGGCGCAGCGGCCGAGCTCCGATGACGACGCGGCTGCACTCGGCCGACTCGATGCGCTGATGAAGCAGAAGATGCTCTACCGCGACCCGGACCTGTCGGTGCATGCACTGGCGCGTTCGCTCGGGCTGCCGGAGTACCGTTTGCGCAATCTGATCAACCGGCGCCTCGGCCATCGCAACTTCGCTGCGTTCGTCAACGCGTACCGGCTCGACGAAGTTGCCGCGCGCTTGACCGATCCGCAACTCGACCGCCGGCCGGTCCTCACGCTCGCACTCGAAGCCGGCTTCGGCTCGATCGGCCCCTTCAACCGCTGCTTTCGCGAGCGCTATGGTGTCACGCCGACCGAGTTCCGCTCGCGTCGTGGGGCGATGCCATGACGATGCATCTGCCGGAGCTGTCATGTTGACGATCACGATTCCCGGCCAAGACGCGTTGCATCTGGAGCACCTCGTCCTCGACTTCAACGGCACGCTGGCCTGCGACGGCGTGCTGCTCGATGGCGTGGCCGAACTGCTGCAGCGCCTGGCCGCCACGCTGCGGACTTAGGCGCCGGCTTCAGTTCACCGCGAAGCAGTACATCAACCCCGCGCCGCCGGTGGAGCGCAGCGCGTCCTGGCTGCAGCCGCGCGACGGGTGCGACGAGTTCCATGACTTCTGCGGCGGCGATTCGTCGAGCCCGGTGCGGTCGTGGTGGCCGAGCATTGCCGCGCCGTCGCTGCTCGACGAGGTCCAGTTGTTGCACGTCGCATCGCTGCTGCGCCCGTCGGGTGTCGAGCCGGTGAGCATGTCGTGCATGTTCGGCGTGTCGCCGCGGCCGTTGACCACGTCGCCTTTCTCGGTCAGCGCAGTCTGCTTGTTGATGTTGTTGGTGGCGTGCAGCTCATCGACATTGCGCGCAATGACGACGCCCTTCGCGTTGACCCACGGGCCGCGGCCGATGCGGTCGCGCGCGTTGACCATGGCGGCGCCGCCTGCACTGTTGGTGCTGAGGTAGGCGTGCCAGGTCTTGTCGCCGGCCCCCGCGGCGGCGGCGAGCGTCTTGCAGTGTTGGTCGGCGCCGGCGAGGCCGCCGAGGTCGGCACCGTTGCCGCGGCCGGTGCTGGTGACGAAGAAGCTCATCGTGTTGGCACTGGAACTCTCTGCGCTACCGCTGGTCGTGGTGCTCGCATAGCTCGACCCGGTGTTGCTTGCGGGCGCCGTCTGCGCAGTCGGCGTCTGCGTGCACGCGCTGATCGAAGCGATCGCGGTCAACGCGAATGAAATCAGCTTTGTGGTTGTTCGCATGACCTCTCCTCATTGAGCGAAGGCTGTGGATCGTCGGCCGACCGACCGTAGCGGTCAATCGGTGACCCCCTGCGCAGCAGGGCAAAAGACGCTCAGGCTCCCATCAAGCGGCCGAGCGACTCGCGCAGCGCGTCGCGAACACGCATGAAGCCCTGCGGCGTCGGCAGCCACTCGAGCGCCAGCACTTCGGTGCGCCGCGCGAGGCCCATCGGTGCGGCTTCGATGCGGATCCCGCTTTCGGCCGCGGCTTCGGCGAAGGCGCGTTGAGCGCGCGGCATGTGAACGCCGTGGGTGACAAGCACGATGTGAGTGATGCCGGCGCGCTTGAGCATCGGTACCGTGCGTTGCGCGTTCTCGCGCGTGTCGCGCGACTGGGTCTCGGTCCAGCGCAGCGGGCGGCCGAAGTCCTGTGCCGCGATGCGCGCCGCCACCTCGGCCTCCGACATGCCGGGCGACTGCGACCAGCCGACGCCGCCGCTGAACGCCATCGGCACATCGGTCTCGCGGTGCAGCCAGATCGCGTAGCGCAGCCGCTCGAGCGACGCGTAGCCGAGGTTGGTCACGCCATACTCCGGTGCATACGGCTCGAGACCGCCGCCGAGCACGACGATCGCGACGGCCGAGGTCTTGGCTTCGCGCTTGATCGCCGCGATGCGCTCGGCATCGAGCGGCGACGGAATCGACATCAGCCGCGTTTCGAGCAATCGGCCGGCACCGGTGCAGTTGCTGAGCCAGATGCCCGCGATGCTGAACAGGATGATCAGCCAGCCGAGCCCGCGCCGCGGCAGAATCAATCGCGCGCCGATCAGCACCAGCAACAAGAAGGGCACCGGTGGCAACAGCAGCGCCGTGATGATGGGCTTCCAGGTTTCGATGCCCATCAAGGCGAACAAGCCGTTCATGCGATGTCTTCCTCCGCAGTCGTTGGTGTGACGCGATTGTGCCGGACAGGCTTGCTCAACGAAGAAGGGTCCGCATGCGCGACATGATCGACGTGCGTCTCGCCGCGCTGCTCGCGGCGGCTGCATCGCCGGCGCAAGGCGAGCCGGTGACCTGGCTCGACCCGGTGATCGTCACCGCGCAGCGCAGCCGGGAGAGTGCCTTCGACGCGCCGGCGGCGATCTCGGCGGTGATGCGCGACGTGATCGAGAGCGCGGGGCCGCAAGTCAATCTGTCCGAGGCGCTGAATCGGGTTCCGGGCATCAGCGTGCTGAACCGGCAGAACTATGCGCAGGATCTGCAGCTGTCGATACGCGGCTTCGGCGCGCGCTCGACCTTCGGCATTCGCGGCGTGCGATTGATCGTCGACGGCATTCCCGCGACGATGCCCGATGGCCAGGGCCAGGCATCGACGATCGCGCTCGCCTCGGCTGGGCGCATCGAGGTGCTGCGCGGGCCGCTCGCACAGCTCTACGGCAACGCAGCCGGTGGCGTCGTGCAGGTCTTCACCGAAGACGATGCGGCACAACCGACGGCGACCGTGAGCGCCGCAGGCGGACCGTACGGCATGCTCAAGGTCGGCGCGAAGTTCAGTACGAGCTCGCCGGGCTACGGGCTGACCGTCGACGCATCGCACTTTCATACCGACGGCTTTCGGCCGCACAGCGAAGCGCAGCGCGGCCAGCTGAATGCGCGCTGGCAGAGCGACATCAGTCCATCAACACATATCAGCGTGGTGCTCAACGCGATCGACCAGCCGCTGTCGCACGACCCCTTGGGCTTGACGCGCGCGCAGTGGCAGGCCGACCCGCGCCAGACCGCGGCGATCGCGATTGCGCAGGACGCGCGCAAGAGCGTTCGGCAGCAGCAGCTCGGCACGGTCGTCGAGCATCGGCTCGGCGACGACACGACGCTGAGCGGCCGGATCTACATCGGCGCGCGCGATCTCGACAATGCGCTCGCGACGCCGCTCGCGGCGCAGAGCGCGCCGACCTCGAGCGGCGGCATCGTGCAGTTCGCGCGCCGCTACGCCGGCGCGGCGGCGCAGCTTGCGCACAGCGTTCGCTTCGCCGCCCATCGCGCGCTGCGCCTGACGCTCGGCGTCGAGATCGACCGCATGCGCGAAGACCGGCAGGGCTACATCAACGATGCCGGCAGTGCAGGCGCACTCAAGCGCAACGAGCTCAACACGGTCGAGAACGACGATGCTTTCGCGCAGGCGAGCGTCGATGTGTCGCCGCGATGGAGCGTGACCGCCGGCGTGCGAACGAGCCATGTGAGGTTTCGCTCGCGCGACCGCTTCATCACCGCATTGAATCCCGACGACAGCGGCAGCGTGCGCTACGCTGCAACCAACCCGGTCGCCGGCGTCGCCTGGCGCGTGACGCCGCTCGTCAACGTCTACGCGAATGCGGGGCGCGGCTTCGAGACGCCGAGCTTCACCGAGCTCGCGTATCGCGCGACCGGCACCGGGCTGAACACCGATCTGCGCGCGTCGCACAGCCGACATGCGGAGGTCGGCGCAAAGTGGAAACCGTCCACCGGCCAGCGGCTCGATGTTGCGCTGTTCGACATCGCGACCCGCGACGAGATCGTCGTCGACACGAACAACGGCGGGAGGTCGACGTTCAAGAACGCGGGCCGCACGTCGCGTCGCGGAGTCGAGCTCGCGCACGCGGCGCAGTGGAGCGAAAGCCTGCGCAGCAGCGTCAGCATCGCGACGCTGCGCGCGCGCTTCGTGCCAGCCGGCACGCGGCTGCCCGGCACGCCCGATCGAACCGCGTTCGCCGAGCTCGTCTGGTCGCCGATGAACGGTTTCAGCGCCGGAGTCGAAGCGGTGCACACCGGGCCGCCTCA
>VBCQ01000003.1:0-24268 GCA_005882155.1 Betaproteobacteria bacterium | reverse complement strand
TGAACGCCTGAATCCCTGTCTGCGCCCTTCCCAAAATCAGCGCATGCACATCGTGCGTGCCCTCGTAGGTGTTCACCGTCTCGAGGTTGATCATGTGGCGGATCACGTGGTACTCGTCGTGAATGCCGTTGCCGCCGTGCATGTCGCGCGCCGTGCGGGCAATGTCGAGCGACTTGCCGCAGCTGTTGCGCTTGATCAACGACACCATCTCGGGTGCAGCCTTGCCTTCGTCGAGCAGCCGCCCGACACGCAGGCAGCCTTGCAGGCCGAGGGTGATTTCGGTTTGCATGTCGGCAAGCTTCTTCTGGATCAGTTGCGTCGCGGCGAGCGGGCGGCCGAACTGCTGACGATCGAGTGTGTATTGGCGCGCCGCATGCCAGCAAAATTCGGCCGCGCCCAGCGCGCCCCACGCGATACCGTAGCGCGCTTTGTTGAGGCAACCGAACGGCCCCTTGAGGCCACTGACGTTGGGCAGCAGGTTCTCGGCCGGAACGAACACGTTGTCCATCACGATCTCGCCGGTCACCGACGCGCGCAGGCTCATCTTGCCTTCGATCTTCGGGGCCGACAGCCCTGCCATGCCTTTGTCCAGAATGAAGCCGCGAATGCTTTCCTGCCCGCCCACTTGGCCGTTCGGCTCTTCGAGCTTGGCCCAGACGACGAACACGTCGGCGATCGGCGAGTTCGTGATCCACATCTTGCTGCCCTTCAGCCGGTAGCCGCCATCGACCGGCTTGGCGCGGCTCAACATGCTGCCCGGGTCGCTGCCGTGGTTCGGCTCGGTGAGGCCGAAGCAGCCGACCCATTCGCCGGTCGCAAGCTTCGGAAGGTATTTTTGCCGCTGCGCTTCGTTGCCGTAGGCATGGATCGGATGCATCACGAGCGAGCTCTGCACGCTCATCGCGCTGCGGTAGCCGCTGTCGACGCGCTCGACTTCGCGCGCCACGAGGCCGTAGCTCACGTGGTTGACTCCGGGGCAGCCGTAGCCGTCGATCGTCGAGCCGAGCATGCCGAGCTCGCCGAGCTCATTCATGATTTCGCGATCGAACTTCTCGTGTCTCGCAGCCATCAGCACGCGCGGCTGCAAGCGTTGCTGGCAGTACTGGTGAGCTGCGTCGCGCACCGCACGCTCATCGTCGCTCAACTGATCGTTCAATCGAAATGCGTCGTCCCACTGAAATGCGGTCTTCATGGCTGTAAGTCCTGGTCTTGCTGTGCGACAGATGATAAGCCGCTGACATTTCGACGACGGCTGCCGGACAATCCGACAACGCGCCCCTCACACGGAGAAACTCATGAGCATTTCGATCGACACCATCACCTTGGGCGGCGGCTGCTTCTGGTGTCTGGAGGCGGTGTACGAGCGGGTCGACGGCGTGACCGCGGTCGAGTCGGGCTACTCGAACGGCGAGGCTCGCAACCCGAGCTACGAGCAGGTGTGCAGCGGACGCACCGGCCATGCCGAAGTCGTTCGCGTGAGCTACGACACCGCACGCATCAGCTTGCGCGAGATCCTCGAGATCTTCTTCGTCATTCACGACCCGACGACCTTGAATCGGCAGGGCAACGACAGCGGCACGCAGTACCGCTCGGGCATTTACTTTCACAACGCCGAGCAGGAGCGCATTGCGCGCGAGGTGCTGGCCGAAGTGAATTCGCAGCACGGTGGGCGCGCCGTCACCGAATTGCAGCCCGAGGCGAACTACTCGCGCGCCGAGGACTATCACCAGCACTACTTCGCGAACCACCCCGAGCAGGGCTATTGCGCTTTCGTTGTCGCGCCGAAAGTCGAGAAGTTCCGCAAGACGTTTGCGAGCCGCGTCAAGCCCGGCTGAGAACCGTCAAGGCGCGAGCCGTTCGCGAACCCACTGCGTGCCGTCGAGCCGATAGCGCAGCCGGTCGTGCAGGCGCGACCTGCGCCCCTGCCAGAACTCCCATCGATCGGGCACGAGGCGAAATCCGCCCCAGTGCGGTGGCCGCGGCGGGTTCAGCAGATAGAGCGCGCCGAATTTGGCGGCATTCGCCACCAGCGACGCGCGCGACGCGATGACTTCGCTTTGCGGCGAGGCCCAGGCGCCGATGCGCGAGTCGAGGGGGCGGGTGCAGTAGTACGCATCGGACTCTTCTTCGCTGACTTTCTCGACGCGGCCTTCGATGCGCACCACGCGCTCGAGCTCGACCCAATGAAACTGCAGCGCAGCGAACGGGTTTGCAGCGAGCTCGCAGCCTTTGCGACTTTTGTAATTCGTATACCAGACGATGCCTCGCGGGTCGTAGCCCTTGATCAGCACGACGCGCGTCGATGGCCGCGCGTTGGCGCCCACGGTCGCGAGCGTCATCGCGTTCGGCTCGGGCAATTGCGCTTCGAGCGCCTGCAGAAACCACAGATCGAATTGCTTCAGCGGATCGGCGTCGGACGCGCGCTCGTCGAGTTCGGCAAGCTCGTAGCTTTTGCGGAGGTCGGCAATGGTCGGCATGTTGGAAGTATAGAAAGTCAGAAAGCTTGGTAACTCGATGTAATCGATTCGTAGAACTACCAACCTCAATAATGCCTACTCCAAAACGCTTACGGGGAAGGCCTTAAGTAGACGCCCTCTAGCTAGCTGCGGCTGACGATTCCATCCTTGTCTGCGTGGCGAAGTCGACGCCACGCAGAACCGAGAATCGAACGTGAGGGAAAGATGAAATCGCGGCCGGCGGTGATTGTCTTGGCAGCCGGAACGGGTTCCCGTTTCGGTGCGGCGGGGCACAAGCTGACGCAGCGCTTGGGCGGCGCGAGCGTGTTGACCTGCACCTTGCGCCACGCGATTGCGAGCCACTTGCCGGTGGTCGTCGTGACGACGCACGAGCTCGCCGACGCGGCACGCCGCCACGTGGCCGCGCGCGACGTCGTCGTGCTGCCGTCGGTCGGCACACCGGGCCCCGAGCCGCTGGGCATGGGCTATTCGATCGCCGCCGGCGTGGCGGCGCGCCCCGATGCGCCGGGCTGGCTCGTGCTGCCCGGCGACATGCCGATCGTTCAGCCGGCGACCATCAGCGCGGTGGCGCGCGAGCTCGAGCATCATCCGGTCGCCTATGCCCAGCACAAAGGCCGGCGCGGGCACCCGGTCGGCTTCGCTGCCGAGCTGTACTCCGAGCTCGTCATGCTGTCCGGCGACGAAGGTGCGCGGCGGCTGGTGGCACGCTATCCGGCGCACGGCGTCGAAATCGATGACCCCGGTGTGCTGATCGATGTCGACACCGAGGCCGATCTCGAAGCGCTGCGCTCGATGTAGGCCGCGGCCGCAGCGCCGCGCTGAATCACGATTTGGCGTGAGTGAGCGCATGGCGTCGCGCCAGCGCGACGAGCCGCTCGATCTCGCGATCGCGAATGCCGCAGCCGCGCAATGAGTTCGCCGTCTCCAGCAGGTATTCGAGCGTCGTGCCGAAACGCCCGCAAGCGCTGCGCAGCACGTCGATCAACTGCGCTTCGGGCAGGCGGCCGATATAGCTCGGGCTGCGCCGGCTCAGCGTGAAGGCGAGCGCGTGCACGGTGCCCTTGGGCGTGCGGCAAGGCAGCCACCTCGGGTCGTAGACGCCGGTGGGCATCTCACGCAGCCACAAGCGCTCCAGCTCGGCCTCGGTGCGCTCGCGTGGAACGCGATACACCATGCCCCGACACGAGCCGCCGGCCACCAGCGCGAACACCAGTCCCGGGCACTCAGGCGTCCCGCGGTTTATGTGCGAGCGCATCTCGAGCGCCCGATGCCAACCGTAGACCGTCGCGTGACGCTGCTCGACCGCATCGAACTCGCGCCGCCAGATCAGCGACGCATAGCCGTAGATCCACAAGTCCTTGTCGCCACCCCATTCGGCGCGAACTTTGGACAACTGTGCGGTGGGGTGGCGTGGATGCAGCGAGTGCGACATGGGCATCACTTTAAAGCCTGTAGGAACACGCCCACAGCCAGAACCGGTTGCCGCCGCTATCGCCATTGGCGGCGAGCATCGAGGATGGCGATTCAGTGTGGAAGGAGTTGTGCGTGAGCGAGCCTGCTGCCGCTCGATGGCACCGGCGCTGGCCGTGGGTGCTCATTGCGCTGCTTGTTAGCGTCGGTACGGTGCTGGCAGCCTGCGAGACGCTGGGCTGGCCTTTCCTCGCCGATCCGATGCAGCGTTGGCTGTCGAGCACGCTCGATCGGCGCGTCAGCCTCGCGATCGACGGTCATACGCCGGCGTCGGTCAGCGTGCATCTGCTGGGCGGCATTCGCCTCGACGCGCCCGCGATCGAGATCGCCGCGCCGGCGTGGAGCCACGCGCCGTACATGCTGCGCGCGCGCGACGCAGTGATGAGATCGAGCGCCTCGCCGATGGCCGCGCGTCGTGGCAGTTCGGCCGCAAGCCGCGGCCCGATATCGAAGCGCACCCCTTCGAAGCGCCGCTGTTCGACCAGCTGAGCGTCGCGCGCGGCACGCTGCGCTACCGCGACGATCCGGTCGCATTGCGGCTCGCAGCGCGCTTCTCGTTGACCGAGAGCAGTGACGCGAGTGGTCGCGCAGTCGAGGCGGCGGTGGCCAGCGCGGCGCGCGCCGCGTCGACGCCGGCGCCGGCCGTTGCGAGTGGCCTGCGCCTCGCCGCCACCGGCCAGTATCGCGACAAGCCGATCGTCGTGAGCCTGCGCTCGCCCGGCGTGCTGCCGTGGATCGCCCGCTCGGCGCATCCCGCGCCGGTGCCGGTGATGCTCGATGCCAGCGTCGGTGCTTCGAAGCTCGTGTTTCGCGGCACCGCGACCGACGTTTTGCGCCTCGGTGGATTGACCGGCCGCTTCGACCTGCATGGACCGTCGCTCGCTGCGGTCGGTGAGCCGCTCGGTCTCACGCTGCCGACCACCGCGCCGTTCCACGCCGTCGGCGGGGTCGTGAAGGACGGGTCGACTTGGCGCGCCAGCCCGCTCGGCGCATCCCGCGCCGGTGCCGGTGATGCTCGATGCCAGCGTCGGTGCTTCGAAGCTCGTGTTTCGCGGCACCGCGACCGACGTTTTGCGCCTTGGTGGATTGACCGGCCGCTTCGATCTGCACGGTCCGTCGCTCGCCGCGGTCGGTGAGCCGCTCGGTCTCACGCTGCCGACCACCGCGCCGTTCCACGCGGTCGGCGGGGTCGTGAAGGACGGGTCGACTTGGCGCGCCATCATCGACGACATCGCGGTCGGCGCGAGCCGGCTCAGCGGCGCGTTCAGCTACGAGGCCGGGCGGCCCGTGCCGCTGCTCGCCGGACGCTTGACGGGTCGCAGGCTGCTGCTCGCGGACCTCGGCCCGGCGGTCGGTGCGGCCACGTCTACCATGGTCAACGATCACGCACGAAAGCTGCCGCAGCGCCGCTTCGATCTTTCATCGCTGCGGGCGATGGACGCCAACGTGCTCGTCGACATCGCCCATGTCGACATGGGCAGCGGCGAGCTCGAAGCGGTGGCGCCGCTGCACGCTCATCTCCAATTGAGCCGTGGCGTGCTGTCGCTGAGCGACGTCGACGCGCGCACCGCGCAAGGCCGGGTCGCCGGCAATCTGCGGCTCGACGGGCGCGGCGACAAGGCGCTGTGGCGAGCCGATTTGCGCTGGGGCGGCGTGCGCGTAGAGCGCTGGATCCATCCGGCGCGTGCCAACCTTGCAGCACCGGTGCTGACCGGTCAGCTCGAAGGACGGGCGCACTTGACCGGGCAGGGCCAGTCGGCTGCCGAGATCCTCGGCAGCCTCGATGGCAACGTGCGCATGCAACTGCACGACGCGAGGGCCACGCATCGCGCGGTCGAAGCGGTTGGAGCGGATTTCGTCGACCTCATCGGCTCGCTGTTCCGCGGCGACGATCCGTTGACGCTGCAATGCGCGGTGGCCGACATCACCGCGACGCGCGGCGTACTGCGGCCGCGCGTGATGGTGATCGACACCAGCGCTTCGGCGATCTGGGCCGACGGCAGCGCATTGCTCGCCGACGAGACGCTGGACCTGCGCGCCGTCGTCGCGCCGTGGGACTTCAGCCCGCTCGCGCTGCGCACGCCGATTCAGTTGCGCGGCAGCTTCGCCGATCCGAAGTTGATGCTGCGCAGAGAACCGATGGCCCGGCGCGTCGGCGCAGCCGGAGCGCTGACGCTTTTGAATCCGCTCGTCGCGATGCTCGCTTTCATCGATCCCGGCGATGCCGATGAAGCGCGGCGTGCGACATCGGGCTGCCATGGGCTGATGCAGCGCGGTGATGAGTTGCGCAAGCTCGTCATGCAGCAGACCGGTCCGAAGTAGGGCGGGCAGCGTGAAAGAGATGTCGAGTTGACGATGTAATTAAGTTACTCCACAATCGCCGGTGGAGTTACATGGCTCTTTGCCGGGGCATCTCGAATGAATCCCACGCTTCTTCAAGTCACCCAGCGCATCCGCGAGCGCAGTGCCGAAACCCGCGACGCCTACCTGCGCCGCGTCGAGCAAACCGCGGCGCGGCCGCGCGGCACCGACCGCATGGGTTGCGCCAACGTCGCGCACGCGGTGGCCGCGCTGCCGGCCGGCGACAAGCTGCGCATCGTCGCCGAGCGCGCGCCGCACATCGGCATCGTCACGGCCTACAACGACATGCTGTCGGCACACCAGCCCTACGAGCACTTCCCCGACGTGATCCGCGACGAGGCGCACAAGCAAGGCGCCACCGCGCAGGTTGCCGGTGGCGTGCCTGCGATGTGCGACGGCGTCACGCAAGGCCAGCCCGGCATGGAGCTGAGCTTGTTTTCGCGCGACACGATCGCGATGGGCACCGCGATCGCGCTGACCCACGACGTGTTCGATGCCGCGCTGCTGCTCGGCATCTGCGACAAGATCGTGCCCGGCCTGTTGATCGGCGCGCTGCACTTCGGCCATCTGCCGTGCGTGTTCGTCCCCGGGGGGCCGATGAGCACCGGCTTGTCGAACAACGACAAGTCGAAAGTGCGCGAGCAGTACGCTCAAGGCCAGGTGAAGCGCGACAAGCTGCTCGAGGCCGAGTCGGCCGCTTATCACGGCCCCGGCACCTGCACCTTCTACGGCACCGCCAACAGCAACCAGGTGCTGCTCGAAGCGATGGGCCTGCATGTGCCCGGCGCGGCCTTCATCCACCCGCACGCACAGCTGCGCGAGGAGCTGACGCGCGAGGCGGTGCGCACGGTGCTCGGCATCACGCAGAAAAGGCGCTTCACGCCGATCGGACGGCTCGTCGACGAGCGCAGCATCGTCAACGCGATGGTCGCACTACTGGCCACCGGCGGCTCGACGAATCATTTGATCCACTGGGTCGCGGTGGCGCGCGCCGCCGGCATCGTCATCGACTGGACCGACTTCTCCGAGCTGTCGCAAGTCACGCCCCTGCTCGCGCGCGTGTATCCGAACGGCAGCGCCGACGTGAACCAGTTCCAGGCGGCCGGCGGCCCCGGCTTCGTCATCCGCGAGCTGCTCGCTGCCGGTTGCCTGCACGACGATGTCGCGACGGTCGTGCCGCAGGGCCTCGCCGCCTACGGCCGCGTGCCGGCACGCGAAGGCAATGCGCTCGCATGGCACGACCTGCCCGCGCAAAGCATCGACGACAGCATCGTTCGCACAGCCGCCAAGCCCTTCAGCGCGAGCGGCGGCTTGAAGCTGCTGATCGGCAACCTCGGTCGCTCGGTGATCAAGGTGTCGGCGGTTCCCGACGACCGGCATGTCGTCGAAGCGCCGGCCATCGTGTTCGATTCGCAAGAGCAGTTTCTTGCCGCGTTCAAGGCCGGCCAGCTGGAGCGCGACTTCGTCGCCGTCGTGCGCTTCCAGGGTCCGCGCGCCAATGGCATGCCGGAGCTGCACAACCTCACGCCGCCGCTTGGCGTGCTGCAAGGCAAGGGTTTCAAGGTCGCGCTGGTGACCGACGGGCGAATGAGCGGCGCATCGGGCAAGGTGCCTGCTGCCATCCACCTGAGCCCCGAAGCGGTGGACGGTGGGCCGATCGCGAAGATCCGCGACGGCGATGTGATCCGGCTCGACGCGAAGGCCGGTACGCTGAGCGCGCAGGTCGACGAGGCGAGCTGGGCGTCGCGCGAGGCGGCAGCCATCGGCGACCCGCAGCGCGACAACAATGCGCACGGCCTCGGTCGCGATCTGTTCGGCGGCATGCGCCGCAACGTGCGCGGCGCCGAGGAAGGCGCGATCACTTGGGCATGACGATGATGAATCCACGCGAGCTCGCAGCACCCGGGCCGGTCATTCCGGTCATCGTCATCCAGCGTCTCGACGACGCGGTGCCGCTTGCGCAAGCGCTCATCGAGGGCGGCGTGCGCGTGCTCGAGATCACGCTGCGCACGCCGGTTGCGCTGCGCTGCATGGAGGCGATCGCGCGTGCGGTGCCTGACGCGATCGTCGGCGCCGGCACGGTTCGCAACGTCGCCGACGCGCAGGCGGCGCGTGATGCGGGCTGCCGGTTTGCCGTGAGCCCTGGTTATTCGAGCGACGTCGGCATCGCCTGTCGCAACCTTGGTCTTCCGCTGCTGCCCGGTGTCGCGACGGCAAGCGAAGTGATGCAGGCGAACGCCGACGGCTACGACTTCCTCAAATTTTTTCCGGCCACCGCGGCCGGCGGCATCCCGCTGTTGAAGGCGCTCGCGGGGCCGTTCCCGGATGTCGCGTTCTGCCCCACCGGAGGCATCACGGTCGAGACTGCGCCGCAGTTTCTCGCGCTGCCCAACGTGAAGGTCTGCGGCGGCTCGTGGCTGACGCCGCAGGACGCTGTCGATGCGAAAGACTGGCCACGCATCACGCAGCTGGCGCGCGCGAGCGCCGCGCTGCGCAACGCGTGATCCAACTCAGTTCAGCAGGCCTTCGGCTTTCATTGCGGCCTTGACCGCGGGCCGCTCGGCGACGCGCCTCATGAAGCCTTGCAGGTCTTTCAGATCGGTCAGATCGAGCTTCACGTAGCCGGCCCAGTTCGCGACCGTGAAGAGGTAGGCGTCAGCAGCGGTGAAGTCGTCGCCGGTGAGATATTGCTTGCCTTCGAGCTGAGTCGACACCCATTCGAACTTCTTGCGCAGCGACGCACTGAATACGGCTTTCGCCGACGCCTCGAGGCTCGGATTGAACAGCGGACTGAACGACTTGTGCAGCTCCGACGTGATGTAGCTTTGCCACTCCATCACGCGATAGCGCTGCAGGCTGCCGGCCGGCGGCATCAGCGTCGTGTTGGCCGCCGTGTCGGCGATGTACTGGCTGATGATCGGCCCTTCGGACAGGCGCTCGCCGTTGGCGAATTCGAGCAGCGGCACGTAGCCCTTCGCGTTGATCGTGTAGTAGTCGACCCCATGCTGCGTCTTGTGCGCGCTGGTGTCGACGCGCTCGAGCTCGAACGGCAACTGCGATTCACGCAGGAGGATGTGGGGTGCGAGCGAACAGGCGCCGGGAGCGTAGAAGAGTTTCATCTTTCGTGCCTTTGAAGGTTGAGGTTGAAGGTCAATGAGAGGCCGTGCGCCTCGGGGAAAACACACTCGGTAAAATTTCGTTGCCATGCCCACCAGCAGTCGCCTCGCGCTCGCCGTTCACACCCTCGCAACGCTCGCGCTGCACAAAGGCGAACCGGTGCGCTCCGAGGTGATCGCCAAGAGCGCGAGCACCAATCCGGCGGTGATCCGCCGCTTGCTGTCGATGCTCAACGCGGCCGGGCTGTCGCAATCGCAGCTGGGGCAGGGCGGCGGATCGCTGCTCGCGCAACCGCCCGAAGCGATCTCGCTGCTCGACGTCTACAAGGCCGTCGAGAACGAGCAGCTGTTCGCGTTGCACCGGACCGAGCCGTCTGACGCGTGCACGGTCGGCAAGCACATCCAGCATGTGCTGCAGGGCCCATTCACGCGGGCCGGCGAGGCGATGGAGGGCGAGCTCGCGAATGTCAGCATCGCCGATATCGTGCGCGACATCCAGAAGCTCGCGAAGCGCAAGACGGCTTGATCGAAAGGCGGGGCGGGGCATTTATCGTGTCTGTGTAGCTGACACGATTACACAATGCCGCGAAAGGCCCTGCTCGATGCGGGCCCTTGGGGCAGCACCGCCGCTCAGGCGTCGCGCTGGATCAACTCAATCTTGTAGCCGTCGGGGTCGGTGATGAACGCGATGATCGTCGTGCCGCCCTTCACCGGCCCGGCCTCGCGCGTGATCGCGCCGCCGAGCGCCGACGCCTTCTCGCGGACCATGTTGCAGGTCGCTGCGACATCGGGCACGCCGATCGCGATGTGGCCGTAGGCGGTGCCGAGCTCGTAGTGGGCTACGCCGTAGTTGTAGGTCAGCTCGAGCTCGGCGTGCTCGGGGTTGTTGCCGTAGCCGATAAAGGCGAGGTCGTACTTCTGCTCGGGCCGTTCGGTGGTGCGCAGCAATCGCATGCCGAGCACCTCGGTGTAGAAGGCAATCGAGCGTTGCAGGTCGCCGACCCGCAGCATGGTGTGGAGCAGTCTCATCGCGGAGTGTCAGCGTGCGTCGAGCACGATGCAGGTGGTGGTGGCATGGGCGAACAGTGTGCCATCGGGGCCAATGAGCTTGCCTTGAGAAGTGCCAATCTTGCCGCCGCTGTAGATGATGTCGCCGATCGCGCGCACGAGCGGAACGCGGTCGGTCAACGCCTTCACGTAGTTCACCTTCAGCTCGACCGTGGTGTAGCTCTTGCCGACAGGCAACAGTGTGTGGACCGCGCAGGCGAGCGCCGAATCGAGCAGCGTCGCGATCCAGCCGCCGTGCACGCTGCCCATCGGGTTGTAGTGCGCGAACGCCGGCCGGCCCTGGAACTGAACATGGCCGGGCTCGGCCTCGACGAGCAGAAAGTCCAGCGTGCCGGAGATCGGCGGGATCGGAATCTCGCCGCGCAGCATGGCTTCGAAAATCTCCATGCCGCTGCGGCCGATGAATTGCTCGGGCCGCCCGAGGCCCGGCGCCACGCCGCGCTCGCGCAACTGCGCCTCGCGAGCCTGCCAGGCGGCCAAGGTTTGTTCGGCGGTCGTGGCGGACTCGGTGCTCATCGCGTTCTCCGGGTGAGGATTTTGCAGGTAGACGGTTGTATATGCATTGATTGTAGCTACAATCAATCTCAATGGGTCAACATGCCGATTCGAAAGCCAAGCCGGCGCGCGCCGACAACGCGACGCCGCGCGGCTGCACCAATCTCAAGCTGCGCCAGCTGAGCCGTGCCGTCACGCGCCACTACGACGCCTACGTCGCGCCGACCGGGCTGAAGAACACGCAGTACTCGCTGCTGTCGCATGTCGTCTTGCTCGGGCCGATCCAGCCGTCCGAGCTCGCCGCGCGGATGCGGCTCGATGCATCGACGTTGACCCGCAACCTGCAGCCGCTGCTCGCCCGCGGCTGGCTCGAGCAAGGGCCGGGCGCCGATGGGCGAAGCCGATTGATCAGCGTCACCGACGCCGGCCGCGCCTTGCGCGCTGACGTCCAGCGCGCATGGAAGCAGGCGCAGCTCGCGCTGAACGCACGCCTCGGTGCCGAGCGCGTCGCTGCGCTGCACGAATTGATCGACGACTGCATGGTCGTTCTTGACACCACTGACGACGAAGAGGAACCGACTTGATGAGCCCGATCGCATCGTCGCGCCGCCTGGCGCCGACTTTTTTCTGGGTCTTGCTCGCCGCCGGCGGCACGTTCGCACTGACGATGGGCGCGCGCCAATCGATGGGCCTGTTCCTCAGCACGCTGAACACCAGCACCGGCCTCGGGCTCGCGAGCATCAGCCTCGCGTTCGCGTTCGGCCAGCTCTGGTGGGGCTTGACGCAGCCGCTCGCCGGCATCGTCGCCGATCGCATCGGCGCGGGTCGCGTGCTCGTCGCCGGCGTCGTGCTGCTCGCCATCGGCACGGCGCTGGTGCCGTACATGCACACGACCTGGGGCCTGGTGCTGGCGATCGGTGTGCTGTCCGCGGGCGGCGCCGGCATGGCGGGACCGTCGGTGCTAATGGCCGCGACCACGCGGCTGATTCCGCCCGAGCGGCGCGGCATCGCGACCGGCATCGTCAACGCCGGCGGCTCGTTCGGTCAGTTCGTGTTCGCGCCGATCGCCCAAGGCATCACCGAAGTGGCCGGCTGGGTCGCCTCGCTGCAGAGCCTGGCGCTGCTGTCCTTGCTCGCGCTGCCGGCGGCGTGGGTCTTGCGCGGCTCATCGAATGCGGGTGCGTCAGCCCATGCGACGGCCAAGCCCGAAGGCACGCGCGCAGCAATCCGGCGCGCGCTCGCCGACCCGAGCTATCGGATGTTGTGCGCCGGCTTCTTCGTCTGCGGATTTCACGTCGCGTTCATCGCGACGCACTTGCCCGGCGTCGTCGCGGCCTGTCAGTTGCCGGCGGCGGTGGGCGCATGGTCGCTGTCGGTGATCGGCCTCTTCAACATCGTCGGCAGCTTCGCGATGGGCTGGGCCGTGAGCCGCTGGCGCATGAAGACGCTGCTGTCGCTCGTCTACGCGGCGCGCGGGGTCGCGGTGCTCGTCTTCATGCTCGCGCCGAAGACGCCGGCCGTGATGCTCGCCTTCGCCGCGGTGATCGGTCTGACCTATCTGTCGACCGTGCCGCCGACAGCAGGGCTCGTCGCCAAGTTCTTCGGCCCGGCGCACATGGCTACGCTGTTCGGCATCGTGATGGTCGCGCACCAGCTCGGCGGCTTCCTCGGCGCCTACTTCGGCGGCAAAGCCTTCGAATGGACCGGCAGCTACGACTGGATGTGGTACGCCGACATCGTTCTCGCCGCCGGCGCCGCGCTGGTCCACCTGCCGATCCGCGAGCCGGCACTGGCGCCGCGTGCTGCGGCCGTCTGATCAAGCCGAAACGGTGTAGTTCAAGGTGAGCCGTCCGCCGTCGACGTAGACGATCTCGCCGGTCATGTAGCTGGCTGCGCTGCTCAGCAGAAAGGCGGTCACGTCGGCGATCTCGCTCGGATCGCCGAGGCGCTTCATCGGCGTGCGGCTCATGATGCGGGCGCGCGCCTCGTCGCTGCCGAGCACCGCGTTCTTCGCGAGCTCGGTGGCAATCGTGCCGGGCGCGACCGCGTTGACGCGAACTTTGCGGTCGGCCAGTGCGAGCGCCATCACGCGGGTGAGCTGGTTCACGCCGCCCTTGCTCACGTTGTAGCTGGCGATGGTCGGGATCGCCATCACGCCGTTGACCGAGCTCATGTTGACGATCGCGCCCCCGCCGCTCTTGACCATCTCTCGTGCGACCGCCTGCGCGACGAGGAAGGCACCCTTCAGATTGACGTCGATGACCGCGTCCCAGTCGTCTTCGCTGATCTCGAGGAAATCGGCGGCCTTGAAGATGCCGGCGTTGTTCACCAGCGCATCGATGCGGCCGAACGCGGCAAGCGTGGCCGCCACCGCCGCGTCGACCTCGCTCTTGCGCGCGACGTTGCAATGCACGTAGACCGCACGGGCGCCGCCGTCGACGAGCTCCCCGGCAAGCGCCTGGCCGCGGGCATCGTCGACGTCCCACAGCGCGACGGCCGCGCCGTCGCTGCTCAAGCGCTCGGCACAGGCAGCGCCGATGCCTTGGCTCGCGCCGGTGATCACCGCCACCTGGCCCTGTAAATTGAAGTTGACTCGGCCCATGCGCGTCTCCATGTTGTTATCGAGCTTGTTGCAGACGATTCTAGGCACGTGCTTTGCACGCGTCGGCGAAGGGAACTGTTACTCACGGCAACTTTTCGGAGCTGCTGGAGTCGCAGGCTTCACCTGGGGACATCAATGAACATGAATTGCAATGCGTCTTTGGCCGTGGTCGTTGTCGCAGCGTCGCTGTGCGCCTGCACCGCCTACGCGCCGACCCGTTTCGCTCCCGGCGCGACGATCGCCGACGTGACGCAGGCGATGGGCCGGCCGACCGGCGAATACCAGTTGCCCGGCAGCGGCAACAAGCGGCTCGAATTCGCGCGCGGACCTTTCGGCAAGCACACCTACATGCTCGACTTCGATGCGAGCGGACGGATGGTGTCGTCGCAGCAAGTGCTGTCGGAGAACAATTTCAACGCGCTGCGAACGGGCACGAGCCGCGACGATCTGCTGATGAGCCTCGGCCACCCATCCGACGTGAAGACGCTGCCATACCAGCACCGGTTGCTGTGGTCGTACCGTTACGAGGGACCGTTTTGCCAGTGGTTCCAGGTCGGCTTGGATGCGCGCGGGCAGGTGGTCGACACCGGCTACGGACCCGATCCGATGTGCACTGAACGACACCCTCTGAGTGGGCTGTGACGATGGATCTTCCGATTCTGTACGGCGTTTCCAACTGCGACACCTGCAAGCGCGCTCGCGCCTGGCTCGAAGACCGCGGGTTCGAGCACCGCTTTCATGACTTCAAGAAAGACGGCTTGCCAAGCGCCGCGCTCGACCGCTGGCTGAAGGCGCTCGGCTGGGAAGCCTTGCTGAACCGGCAGGGCACGACCTGGCGCAAGCTCGACGCCGCCGCCAAGTCGGTCGTCACCGACACGCCGTCCGCGCGCGCCGCGATGCTCGCTCACGCGAGTCTGATCCGGCGCCCTGTCGTCGAGTGGCCGAACGGCGAGATCACCGTCGGCTTCTCGACCGATATGTTCAAGCAGCGCACCGCGGCGATGGCCGCGGCTTGAGGCCCTCCCTGCCAGCGGCTTGCAAGCCGCTGTCGCTCAGCGGGCTCGCCGCATGCGGTTCGAAAGCCCCGCTTCGCCCCCAACCCTCTCCCAGAGGGAGAGGGAGTGAAATCATCCCGCGAGCAACTGCCGCAGCACGAACGGCAGGATGCCGCCGTGCTTGTAGTAGTCGACTTCGATCGGCGTGTCGATGCGCAAGGTCAGCGGCACGCGCCGGGTCTTGCCGTCCTTGGCCGTGATCACGAGCGTCGCATCTTGCTGCGGCTTGATGTTGGCCGAGAGCTCGATGTCGAACAGCTCATTACCCTCGATGCCGAGCGACTGCCAGCTGTCGCTGCCTTTGAACTGCAGCGGCAGAACGCCCATGCCGACCAAGTTGCTGCGATGGATGCGCTCGAAGCTGCGCGCGATCACCGCTTTGACGCCGAGCAGCTGCGTGCCCTTGGCGGCCCAGTCGCGCGACGAGCCGGTGCCGTATTCCTCACCGCCGAAGATCACCGTCGGCGTGCCCTGCGCGATGTACTTCATCGCCGCGTCGTAGATGAACATCTTCTCGCCGCTCGGCTGCAACAGCGTCAGCCCACCTTCCTCGCGGCCGCCGTCGGGCAGCGCGGGAATCATCAGGTTCTTGATCCGCACGTTGGCGAAAGTGCCGCGCATCATCACGTCGTGATGGCCGCGGCGTGAGCCGTAGGAGTTGAAGTCGGCCTTGGCCACGCCGTTCGCCTTCAGCCAACTGCCGGCGGGCGATGCCTCTTTGATCGACCCCGCCGGCGAGATGTGGTCGGTGGTGATCGAGTCGCCGAACAGCGCCATTGCGCGCGCGCCGATCACGCCGGCCGCCGCATGCGGCGGCTCCATCGTGAAGCCGTTGAAGAACGGCGGCTTCGCGATGTAGGTCGATGGCGGCCAGGTGTAGACCTGACCCTTCACGCCGTTGATCTGCTTCCACAGCTTGCCCGGATCGCTCGCCACCTTCTCGTAGTTGGCCCTGAACGCCTTGCCGTTCATCGCGAATTTCATCAGCGCATAAATCTCGTCGCTCGACGGCCAGATGTCGCCGAGGTAGACGTCCTGCCCGCGCTTGCCGGTGCCGAGCGGCTCGGTCATCAAGTCCTTGTTCATCGTGCCGGCGATCGCGTAGGCGACGACGAGCGGCGGGCTGGCGAGAAAGTTGGCTCTCAGATTCGGATGGATTCGCGCCTCGAAATTGCGGTTGCCCGACAGGACCGCGGCACACACGAGGTTGTTCGTCGTGATGACCTCGTTGATCTCGGGCGTCAAGTCGCCGGCATTGCCGATGCAGGTCGTGCAGCCGTAGGCCGCGAGGTTGAAGCCGAGCTTTTCGAGGTACGGCAGCAGGTTGGTCTTGGTGAGGTATTCGGTGACGATGCGCGATCCCGGCGCGAGCGAAGTCTTGATGTGCTTTTGCACCGTCAGCCCGGCCTCGACCGCCTTCTTCGCCAGCAGCCCGGCCGCGAGCAGCACGCCGGGGTTCGAGGTGTTGGTGCACGACGTGATCGCAGCGATCAGCACGTCGCCATTGCCGATCGCAAGGCCCGGCGCGGTGTGCCCGATGACGGTCTCGGCGTCTTTCGCCGCGGCCATCGTCGGCTTGTTGTCGACCATCTCGCGCACCGAGCGCGGTGCTTCGGGCGGGACCGGCGGCGCGTCGCCATTGGCCGGGCCGCCCTGCGCCTTGACCGGGTAGCGGCGGTTCAACAACTCAGCCGGCTGGTTGAATCCGTTCTCAGACGGCGGCTTCGAGAACAGCGTCGCGAACTGGCTCTTCACCTTGCCGATCTCGATGCGGTCTTGCGGCCGCTTGGGGCCGGCGAGGCTCGGCGCAACCGTGCCGAGGTCGAGCTTGACCACGGCCGAGTAGTCGATATCTCCGGCCTTCGGCACGCCGAACAATTTCTGCGCACGGAAGTAGGCCTCGAAATTCTCGATCTCGCGCTCGCTTCGGCCGGTCCCTCTGAAGTACTCGATGGTGCGCTTGTCGACCGGAAAGAAGCCCATCGTCGCGCCGTACTCGGGCGCCATGTTGGCGATCGTCGCGCGATCGGGCAGGGCGAGCGTCTCGGTGCCCTCGCCGAAGAACTCGACGAACTTGCCGACCACTTTCTGCTGGCGCAGGATTTCGGTGACGGTGAGCACGAGGTCGGTCGCCGTGACGCCTTCGCGCAAGCGCCCGCTGAGCTCGAAGCCGACCACGTCGGGCGTCAAAAAATACACCGGCTGACCGAGCATGCCGGCCTCGGCCTCGATGCCGCCGACGCCCCAGCCGACGACGCCGATGCCGTTGATCATCGTCGTGTGGCTGTCGGTGCCGACGAGGGTGTCGGGGTAGTAGACGCCGGCATGCGCGTGGTTCTTCGCGGTCTTGTGCACGCCGCGCGCGAGGAACTCGAGGTTGACCTGGTGGACGATGCCGAAGCCCGGCGGCACGACGCCGAAGGTGTCGAAGGCCTGCATGCCCCACTTCATGAATTCGTAGCGCTCGCGATTGCGCAGGAATTCGAGCTTCATGTTGAGGTCGAGCGAATCCTTGGTGCCGTAGTGGTCGACCATGATCGAGTGGTCGACGACCAGGTCCACCGGCACCAGCGGCTCGATGGTCTTCGGGTTCTTGCCCATGTCGGCCGCCACGTTGCGCATCGCCGCCAGGTCGGCGAGCAGCGGCACGCCGGTGAAGTCCTGCAGCACGACGCGCGCGACGACGAACGGAATCTCGTCGACGCGCTCGGCGTTGGGCTTCCAGCTCGCGAGCTCGGCCACATGCTCGGGAACGACCTTCTTGCCGTCGCAGTTGCGCATCACGCTTTCGAGGACGATGCGGATCGACACCGGCAGACGATTCACGTTCGGATAGGTCTTCGCGAGCTCGGGCAGCGAGAAGAACTTGCCCTCGCGCCCCGCCGCCGTCTTGAAGGTCTTCAGCGTCTTGGTGAAGTGGTGAGCGGGAGTGTTCATCAACATGACAGGAGCCTCTCTCTGCGTTGTTCGGCCGGATTGCGGATGATCATGATGCCGCCGTCTCGTGACAAGCACCGGGTCATTCGGGCATGACCATGTTGCGGATCTCGTGCAGCACGGTGTCGAGATCGGCGTTGACGCGCGCGAGCGTGCTGTCGGCCTTGCTGCGGTCGCGCTCGCCGACGGCCACGTGCAGGTCGCGTGCCGACTCGTGCAACTCGTGCGCGCCGATGGTGCCCGCCAGGCCCTTCAGGTCGTGCACGCGGCGCAGCGCCTCGGTCCAGTTCGATGTCGCGAGCGCCGCGCCGACGCTCGAGTGGAAGTCGGTGTTGGTATCGTGAAAGCCTTGCAGGATGCGCCGGTACAAATGGGTCTTGCCCATGCAGCGGGCGAGCCCGTCGGCGGTGTCGATGACGCTCGAGTTCTCGGGCGGCGCCCAGTCGGTGCTGGGGCCGGGCTCGGCGGTGGTCGCGAGCACGCGCTTCGACGTGATCCACTCGGACATCGTGCGCAGCATCAACGCGACGTTCAGCGGCTTGGTGATGTGCGCGTTCATGCCGCTGGACAGCGCCCGCTCGCGGTCTTCGGCGAGCGCGCTGGCGGTCATCGCGATCACCGGCAAGCGCTTCCACTCGGGGTTCTCGCGCAGCTTGCGGGTGGCCGTGTAGCCGTCCATCACCGGCATCTGGCAGTCCATCAGCACGCCGTCGAACGGGCCGTCGCTCGCGAGCATCTGCAAGGCCTGGCGCCCGTCGTTGGCGACGGACACTTCCATGCCGGCGCGGCGCAGCAGCTCGCACGCGAGTTCCTGGTTCAGCGGATGGTCTTCGACGAGCAGCACGCGCGCCCCGGCGAGGCGCTGGCGCACTTGCTCGCTCACGTCACCGGCACCGTACGCCGGCCGCGGCAGCAGCGGCGCGCGGGCCTCGACGCGGCGCGACTTCAGCATGCAGTCGTAGAGGCTCGACGGCGTGACCGGCTTTTGCAGCACCGCCGCCATCGGCAGGCCTTCGCTCGCGCGCAGCGCGTCCTCGCGACCGAAGGCGGTGACGAGCAGGATGCAAGGCCGCGCCTGCGGATGGCGCTCGATGATGTGACGCGCGCAGGTCACGCCGTCCATGCCCGGCATCTTCCAGTCGAGCAGGATCCAGGTGTAGGCGGCGGCCTCGCTGGCCAGCCGCTCGAGCGCCGCGGCGCCATGGCTCACGCTGTCGACCTCGACGCCGAGCGATTCGAGCATGCGGCCGAGCACCTCGCGTGCGGCGGCGTTGTCGTCGACCAGCAGCGCGCGCTGCCCCTTTAATTCGCTCGCGGTCCAGGCCCGCTCGGGCGCACGCGCCGCGGCACGGCCGAAGCGGGCAGTGAAGTGGAAGGTCGAGCCTTGCCCCGGCCGGCTCTCGAACCAAAGCTGCCCGCCCATGCGCTCGACCAGCTGGCGGCTGATGACCAGCCCAAGACCGGTGCCGCCGAAGCGCCGCGTCGTCGAGCTGTCGGCCTGCATGAAGGGCTGGAACAGCCGCGCCTGTTCCTCTTCGGCGATGCCCACGCCGGTATCGCGAACCCACGCGTGCAGCTCGACGCTTGCGTCGTCTTCGGACTGCACCTCCATGCCGATCGTGACCTCGCCGGCGTCGGTGAACTTGATCGCGTTGTTGCCGAGGTTCACGAGCACCTGGCGCAGCCGCGTCGGGTCGCCGGTCAGTCGCGGCGGCAGATCCGGCGCCGCGCTGAACAGCAGCTCGAGGCCTTTCTCGTCGGCCTTCAGCCCGAGCACGTCGGCCATCTCGGTGATCACCGACTCGAGATCGAAATCGATGCGCTCGAGCTCGACATGCCCCGCCTCGATCTTCGACACGTCCAGGATGTCGTTGAGGATTTGCAGCAGGCTGCGCGCCGCGCTGTGTGCCTTCTCGATGTAGTCGCGCTGGCGCGGCGGCAGGCCGTCTTCGAGCACCAGGTGGGTCATGCCGATGATCGCGTTCATCGGCGTGCGCAGCTCGTGCGACATGTTGGCGAGGAAGGTCGACTTGGTGTGGCTCGCCGCTTCGGCGGCGTTGCGCGCCTGCTGCATCGCGAGCGCGGCCTGCTTGCGCGCCGTGATGTCCTGGATCACCGCGCAGAACAGCGGCTCGCCCTCCCAGTCGAGCGCGATGACGCTCACGTCGGCGTCGAAGGTGCTGCCGTCGAGGCGGCGGAAGCGCCACTCGTGCGCCTGCACGCGCTCGCGGCTGTGGGTATGGCGGCGCATCAGCTCGACGGCGCGCTCGCGGCTTGTGCGACCGTCGGGCTGCAGCTCGGTCGACAGCTCGGGGAACCAGACGATGCGGCCGAGCAGCCGACCCGGATCGTCGGCCCCGAACAAGCGCAGCGTGGCCGGATTGCAGTGCGTGATGCCGCGCTTGCGGTCGAAGAACAGGTAGCCGTCGGCGGCGTGCTCGAACACCGCATCGAAGCGCAGCTCGGCATGGCGGCGCTCCGAAACGTTGAGCCAATAGCCGTTGTAGACGGTGCTGCCGTCGTCCTGTTGCAGCGGTGTGCTGTCGGCGAGCACCCAGACGGCGTGCTCGTTGTGGCGCACGAGGAACTCGACCGCGTGCGTCGGCGGCCGGTGCGACGGGTCGCCTGCCAATCGCCACGGCAGTGCCGGGTCGCTGCGCAGCGTGGCCGCGTCGACACCGAACAATTCCTCGGTGCCGCGGCCGACGAACGAGAACTTGCCGGCGCCATCGGCCGCCGGCTGCTCGTAGCGGAATACCGTCAGCGGCAGCGCATGCGCCATGTCGAGCAGCGCCTGGCGAGCCTGCAATGCCTCGTTGAGCCATTGCACGCGGCGCCAGCCGGCACCGAGCAGCACCAATCCGACGACCCACACCGCGAGCGCACCGACGATCACGTTGCGCGCGATGGCGCCCTCGTCATCGAGCGGCGCCAGCACCCAGACGCTGAAGGGCCGCATGTTCAGCGGCGACGACAGCGCGAGGTGGCGAACGCCGTCGACATCGGCGGTCATCACGTGGCGCCCACCGACATCGAGGTAGGACATCGGCCACTCGAGCGCTTGCGGAACGCGCTGGTAGATGGCGTCCCATTCGGCCGACGGGCGGCCGCGGGCGTTCGGCATCAGCTGCAGCAAGGCGCTGCCGCGGTTGCCGAGCACGATGACGCCGTTGATGTCGCTGACGCAGATCACGTTGCCCTCGGAGTCGGCGAGCAGGCGATTCAGCGAGTCGGCGTCCTGTTTGATGACAACGACGCCGAGCGCTTGTCCGTCGCGCTCGACGCGATGCGAGAAGTAGAGGCCCGGCGCCCGGCTGACGCGGCCGAGAAGGAACTGCTGGCCGGAGCCGCGCGACATCGCGGCGCTGAAATACTCGCGCCCGCGCAGACTCGCAGCGAGGACCGACGACGGAGCCTTCGGGTCGGAGTTGCCGTTGGCGATGGTGAAGCCGTTGGGATCCAGCAGCAGCATCAGCGACAGGCCGAAGTCCTGCACCACGGTGGCCATGCGCCGGTTCATCGCTTGCACCGCGGGCATCCGCAGATACGCTTCGCGCAGGCGCAACCGCTCGGGCTCGCTGAGCGCGCTGGCATCGGGCAGGCGCGAGGCGGCGAGAAAGTCCTGCACCGAGGGGTCGCGCGCCAGATTCATCGGCAACGCCGCCAACTGCCTGAAGGTCAGCTCCAGCGTGTCCTTGATCGCGTTGACGCGAATGCCCGCGGTGGCCAGCGTCTGTTCGCGGTGCCCACGCAGCCGGTCATGCATCACCCACCACGCGAGCCCGGCGATCAGCGCGGTCCACAGCGCGACGCCAAGGCCAAGCAGACGCAGGCGCCGACGACGGTCCGACGTGGCCGAAAACCGCGACTTCATGGCAGGTGTGACCCCCGCAACTGGAACGCCCCCGAATCGAAGCCAGTTTTACCAGAAACCCGCTGCCTCGGGCACCGCGCCGGCGCGGGCCCGACCCAAGGCCCGACAGCCTCCTAGGCAGCGATGCTTGGCGCGACGGCGCCGAAGTCGGCGATCTGGTCGAAATTCAGGTACTTGTAGATCTTGTCGCTGTCGGCGCTGAGCACGCCCATGCCGAGCATGTACTCGTCCTTGCTCGGGATCTTGCCGAGCCGCGAGCAGATCGCGGCCAGTTCCGCTGAGCCGAGGTAAACGTTGGCGTTCTTGCCGAGGCGATTCGGGAAGTTGCGGGTGCTGGTCGAGAACACCGTTGCGCCTTCTTTCACCTGCGCCTGGTTGCCCATGCACAGGCTGCAGCCGGGCATTTCCATGCGTGCGCCGGCTGTGCCGAGAACGCCGTAGTGGCCTTCCTCGCTGAGCTGCTTGGCGTCCATCTTGGTTGGCGGTGCGACCCACAGCTTGACGGGAATGTCGCGCTTGCCTTCGAGCAGCTTGGACGCCGCACGGAAGTGGCCGATGTTGGTCATGCAGCTGCCGATGAACACCTCGTCGATGACGGCACCCGATACATCGGCGAGCGTCTTCACGTCGTCGGGGTCGTTCGGGCAGGCGACGATCGGCTCGTGGATGTCGGCGAGGTCGATCTCGATCACGGCGGCGTAGTCGGCGTCGGCGTCGCCCTGCAGCAGCTGCGGATTCGCGAGCCACGCCTGCTGCGCGTCGATGCGGCGCTGCAAGGTGCGCGCGTCGGCATAACCGTTGGCGATCATCCACTTCATCAACGCGATGTTGCTGTTGATGTATTCGATGATCGGCTCCTTGTTCAGGTGCACCGTGCAGCCTGCGGCGCTGCGCTCGGCCGATGCGTCGCTGAGCTCGAATGCCTGCTCGACCTTCAGGTCGGGCAGACCTTCGATCTCGAGGATGCGGCCGGAGAAGATGTTCTTCTTGCCCTTCTTCTCGACCGTCAAGAGCCCCGCCTTGATCGCGTACAGCGGGATCGCGTTGACGAGGTCGCGCAAGGTGACGCCGGGCTGCATCTTGCCTTTGAAGCGCACCAGCACGCTCTCGGGCATGTCCAGCGGCATCACGCCGGTGGCGGCGGCAAAGGCGACGAGGCCGGAGCCGGCGGGGAAGCTGATGCCGATCGGAAAACGCGTGTGGCTGTCGCCGCCGGTGCCCACCGTGTCGGGCAGCAGCAGTCGGTTGAGCCAGCTGTGGATCACGCCGTCGCCGGGGCGCAGCGAGATGCCGCCGCGCGTGCTGATGAACTCGGGCAGCTCATGGTGCATATCACGAGGTCGGCGCTGAAGCCCAGGCACGCGAGGTCTTTCAGCTCGTCGCGCGTCATCGGGCCGGTGGTGTCTTGCGAGCCGACCGAGGTCATGCGCGGCTCGCAGTACGTGCCGGGTCTCACCCCCAGGCCCTCGGGCAGGCCGCAGGCGCGGCCCACCATCTTCTGCGCGAGCGAAAAGCCCTTGTGCGTGTCAGCGGGGTTTTGCGGCAGGCGAAAGAGGGTGGATGGAGGCAGGCCGAGCGCTTCGCGCGCCTTCGCGGTCAGGCCGCGGCCGACGATCAGTGGGATGCGGCCACCGGCTCGCACCTCGTCGAACAGCACTTCGCTCTTGACCTTGAACTCGGCGATGACCGCGCCGTTCTTCAGCGCCTTGCCGTCGTACGGACGCAGCTCGACCACGTCGCCCATGTTCATCTGACTCACGTCGAGCTCGATCGGCAACGCGCCGGCGTCTTCCATCGTGTTGTAGAAAATCGGCGCGATCTTCGAGCCGATGCAGACGCCGCCGAAGCGCTTGTTCGGCACGAACGGAATGTCTTCGCCGGTGAACCACAGCACCGAGTTGGTCGCCGACTTGCGTGACGATCCGGTGCCGACGACGTCGCCGACGTAGGCGACCAGGTTGCCGCGCGCGCGCAGCGACTCGATGAACTGCACCGGGCCGCGCTTGCCTTCTTCTTCTGGCGTGATGCCGGGGCGCGGATTCTTCAGCATCGCCAGCGCGTGCAGCGGGATGTCGGGGCGGCTCCATGCATCGGGCGCCGGCGACAGGTCATCGGTGTTGGTCTCGCCGCTGACCTTGAAGATCGTGACCGTGAGGCTGTCCGGAACTGCGGGACGCGAGGTGAACCACTCGGCGTCGGCCCAGCTCTGCAGCACGGCTTTCGCGAATGCATTGCCGGCGTCGGCCTTGTCCTTCACGTCGTGGAACTGGTCGAACATCAGCAGCGTCTTTTTCAGGCCTTCGGCAGCGACAGCGCCGACCGAGGCATCGTCGAGCAGATCGATCAGCGGATGAATGTTGTAGCCGCCGAGCATCGTGCCGAGCAGCTCGGTTGCCTTCGCGCGGCCGATCAGCGCGCAGGTCTCGCTGCCGTGCGCGACGGCGGCGAGGTACGAGGCCTTGACCTTCGCCGCGTCGTCGACGCCGGCGGGAACGCGGTGCGTGATCAGCTCGTCCAGGAACGCTTCGTCACCGGCCGGCGGTGCCTTCAGCAGCTCGATCAGCTCGGCGGTTTGCTGGGCCGACAGCGGCAGCGGCGGAATGCCGAGCGCAGCGCGTTCGGCGACATGTTGGCGATAGGCGTGGAGCATGGAGCGCTTTCGTTGAAGGCGTGGAGGGTTGATCGACTCAGCTCAGCGTCGGAACGATGACCTTGAGTCCTTTGAAGTAGTCGCGGAAAAAGCCGGCGTCGCGCGTGATCAGCGCGGTGCATTGAAGCAAGGCATGGGCTCCGACCAAGAAGTCGGGAATCGT
>VBCQ01000402.1 GCA_005882155.1 Betaproteobacteria bacterium | reverse complement strand
TGGCGCATTGGTTCCGCGGTCCGTTGGCCGACAGAGTCCGCGAGGCGGTGCTCGGATCTCGACTGGCCGATACCGGGTGGTTCAACCGCAGCTACCTCGAGCATCTGGTCGACGCCCACCAGTCCGGGACGCGCGACTACAGCGCGCCATTGTGGACGCTGATGATGTTCGAGGCATTCCTGCGCTGTGTACTGGCCCCGACCCCAACCGAGTCTCGCGTGGACCGATCCGTCAAATCGGCCGAGGCAGTAGCGCCCTGATGAAGTTGCGAATCCTCCACGTTCTGGACCATGGTCTTCCGCTGCACAGCGGATACACCTTCCGCACCTTGTCGATCCTGCGCGAGCAGCGCAGGCTGGGGTGGGACACGGTTCAGCTGACGACCCCGAAGCAGGGACCCGGCACGGCGCTCGAGGAGGAAGTCGACGGCTGGCGCTTCGCTCGCACGCCGAGCGTCGCAGGCGCCGGCCTCGTGTCGCAGATGCGCATGACCGCGAAGCGCCTGACCGCGCTCGCGATGCAGACCGCGCCCGATGTCATCCACGCGCATTCGCCGGTGTTGAATGCCTTGCCCAGCCTGTGGGTCGGACGGCGCCTGCGCCTGCCGGTCGTTTATGAAATGCGCGCCTCGTGGGAGGACGCGGCGGTCGATCACGGCATGACCGTCGAAGGCAGTCTGCGGTATCGCGCGTCGCGCGCGCTCGAGAGCTTCGCGCTGCGCCATGCCGATGAGATCACGACCATCTGCGACGGCCTGCGGCGCGACATCGCCGTGCGCGGCATCGCAGCGGAACGCGTCACTGTCATCCCGAATGCGGTCGACGTCTCGACCTTCCGCTTCGGTGTCGAGCCCGACCCCGATCTGCGACGCTCACTCGGCCTCGACGGCGCCATCGTGCTTGGCTTCGCCGGCTCGTTCTACGGCTACGAGGGCATCGATCTGCTGATCGAAGCAGCGCGCCGCATGCTGCCGCGCCATCCCAGCCTGCATCTGCTGCTGGTGGGCGGCGGCCCGCAGGAGACGGCGCTGAAGGCGCAGGCGGCCGCCGCCGGAATGCAGGACCGCGTGATCTTCACCGGACGCGTTCCGCAAGACCAGGTCCAGCGCTACTACGAGCTGATCGACGTGCTCGCCTACCCGCGGCTGTCGACGCGCCTGACCGAAACGGTCACGCCGCTCAAGCCGCTCGAAGCGATGGCCCAGGGCCGCATGTTTGTCGCGTCCGATGTGGGCGGACACCGCGAATTGATTCGCCATGCCGAGACCGGTTTCCTGTTCCGTGCCGGCGATGCCGCGGCACTCGAAGGCGCTATTGAAGACTTGCTCGCGCGACGCGATATCTGGCCGCAGATCCGGGCTCGGGCACGTCGCTTTGTCGAGGTCGAACGCACCTGGGCCGCCAGTGTCTCGCGCTATCAGGATGTCTATGGCCGTGCGCTCAGCCGGCGACATCGCGTCGTGCCGGCGCAAGCCTGAGGCGTCACCATGTGCGGCATTCACGGCATCTACGACTTCGCTGGCAGCAACGTCGAGCCGGCGTTGTTGTCAGCGATGGGTGATCTCACGCGGCACCGCGGTCCCGACGATGAAGGCATGCACATCGACGCTGAATGCGGCATCGCGATGCGCCGCCTGTCGATCATCGATCTTGCCGGAGGCCACCAGCCGCTGTCGAACGTCGAGGAAACGCTCTGGCTGGTCTGCAACGGCGAGATCTACAACTTCCGCGAATTGCGTGCCGAGCTGCAGTCCAAAGGCTACCGCTTCAAGACCGGGTCCGACAGTGAAGTCCTGCTGCATCTGTACGACGCAGAAGGCGACGCTTTCGTGCAACGTCTGAACGGGATGTTCGCGTTCGCGCTGTGGGACGCACGGCGGCGGCGCCTGCTGATCGGCCGCGACCGCCTGGGCGTGAAGCCGCTTTACGTCGTGCAGGACAGCCGGCGCATCGCGTTCTCCACCGAGGCAAAGGCGCTGCTCGCCTTGCCCGGCATGCGGGCCGAGCTGAACACCGCTGCCGTGCCCGGCTACCTGCATCTGGGCTACGTCGCCGCACCGCATTGCATCTTCAAGGGCATGCGCAAGCTGCCGCCCGCCACGCTGCTGTCGGTCGAGGCGGGGCAGGTGCGCGAGTGGCGCTACTGGCGCCTGCCGCAGAAGATCGACAACGCTGTCTCCGAGTCGCAATGGACCGAGCGTGTGCGCGAGCAGATTGCCGAATCGGTGCGAATGCAGATGGTCAGCGACGTGCCGATCGGCGCATTCTTGTCGGGCGGTGTCGATTCGAGTGCGGTGGTCGGCAGCATGGCGCGCCATTCAAGTCAGCCGATTCGCACGTATGCGATCGGATTCGAAGGCGGCGAAGCAGAAGCGCTCTACAACGAGCTGCCGTATGCGCGCCGCGTGGCCGAGCTGTTCGGCACTCAACATCGCGAAATCGTCGTTCGCCCCGACGTCGTCAGCCTGTTGCCGAAGCTGCTGTGGCACATGGATGAGCCGCTGTCGGACACCGCGTTCATCACGACTTTCCTGGTGTCGGAGTTCGCGCGCCAGGACGTCAAGGTGATTCTGTCGGGCGTCGGCGGAGACGAGCTCTTCGGCGGCTACCGCCGATACCTCGGCGGCCACTACGCCGACCGCTTCCGCCGCTTGCCGTGGTGGCTGCGCCGATCGGCCGCGCTGGCCGCTGCGCAGCTGCCGTCGGATCGCCATTCGGGTGTGCTCAACACGCTGCGCCTGGCCAAAGGATTTCTCGCGTCGGCCGAGCTCACGCCCGACGACCGCTATCGCAGCTATCTGCAGGTGCTCGACCGCGCGACGGTGGCCTCGCTGATGCTGCACCCGCAGATCAACGGCTGCGATGCACTCGGTGCGGCTTTGGCCGCGGCGGCAAGCAACGACGACCTGAACCGCATGTTCGCGGTCGACGCCGAGACCCAGCTGCCCGACGATCTGCTGCTGCTGACCGACAAGATGAGCATGGCGGTGTCGCTCGAATGCCGGGTGCCGTTGCTCGACCACCAACTCGTCGAGCTGGCCGCGGCGATCCCGGCTTCGATCAAGGTACGCGGTGGGCGCCTGAAGCACCTGATGAAGCATTCGCTCGCGGATCTTCTGCCGCGCGACATCCTCGATCGCAAGAAGCGCGGCTTCGGCACGCCGATGGGCGCTTGGCTCAAGCGCGAGCTGGCCCCGGTGTTGCGCCGGCTGCTGGCGGCCGACGTCGTGCGTTCGCGCGGTCTGTTCAATCAACCAGTCATCGACCGACTGGTGGCCGACCACGAAGCGAATCGCGTCGACGGCACCGACGCGCTGCTGGCCCTGATGAATCTGGAGATCTGGAGCCGCATCTATGTCGATCGACGCGGCCCGGCCGACGTGGCAGCGGAATTGAAGAGCTACGTGGCATGAACATCCTGTACCTCTGCCACCGCTTTCCGTTCCCGCCCAAGCGCGGCGGCAAGATCCGGCCGTTCAACATGATTCGCCACTTGTCGGCGGCCGGGCACAAGGTGACGGTGTGTTCGCTCGCGCGATCGCCCGAGGAGGCGAGCGAAGGCCGGGGACTGTCGCCGCACTGCAATGGCTTCGAGATGGCGCAAGTCTCGGGACCGATCCAAGCGCTGCGAATGGTCGCACGCCTGCCGGTCGCGACGCCGTCGTCGATGGGGTTCTTCTACTCGCCGGTGCTGGCGCGGCGCGTGCGTGAGTTGCTGGCGGCGCAGCGCTGGAATCTGATCTTCGTCCACTGCTCGTCGGTCGCTCAGTACGTCGAGCATGTGCGCGACGTGCCGAAGATTCTGGACTTCGGCGACATGGATTCGCAGAAGTGGCTCGAGTACGCCAACTACAAGCCCTTTCCGCTGTCGCTCGGCTACCGCTTCGAGGGGCGCAAGATGCTTGCCGCCGAGCGGCGCCTGGCTCGGCGCTTCGACGTTTGCACTGCGACCACGCGCGCCGAGTGGCAGACGCTCGAAAGCTACGGTACGGGCGCGACCACCGACTGGTTTCCGAACGGCGTCGACGCCGATTTCTTCTGCCCGTCGGATTCACCGTACGACGCCGACACGATCAGCTTCATCGGTCGCATGGACTACTACCCAAACCAGGAGTGCATGGCGCGCTTTTGCGAGCAGGTCTGGCCCCGACTGCTGGCGCGTCGACCTTCCATGAAACTCGTCATCGTCGGCGCCGATCCATCGCCCGAGATGCGCCGCCTCGGCGAGCTGCCCGGCGTGACGGTCACCGGCTCGGTGCCCGACGTGCGACCGTTTATCCGCGCCTCGGCGCTGATGGTCGCGCCGCTCAACATTGCGCGCGGCACGCAGAACAAGATTCTCGAGGCGATGGCGATGGGCGTACCGGTGGTCACGAGCAGCATGGCCGCGGGCGGCGTGGATGCCGAAGCGAACGAGCATCTGCTGGTCGCCGACACCCCGGACGCGTACTGCGAAGCCATTCTTCGTGTGGTCGAAAATGCGACCGAGCGGCAAAGGCTCGCGACGGCGGGGCGGCAGCGCATGCTCAGCCACCACGCATGGCCGCATTCGATGAAGCGTCTCGACCAGATCATCGAGCGCTGCACCAAAACGTTTTCAGAAACCAGTCGGAACCCTGCATGAAGATCAGCATCTTTGGACTCGGCTATGTCGGCGCGGTGTCGCTCGCATGCCTCGTGCGCGACGGCCACGAGGTGATCGGCGTCGATATCGACCCGGCCAAACTGGACCTGATCGCGGCGGGCAAAACGCCGGTGGTCGAGGAAGGCATGGTCGAGCTGATGGCCACGGTGGCGGCGAGCGGCCGGGTCGCCGTGACCCGCGACGCGCACCACGCGGTGCGCGACTCCGACATCTCGCTGGTGTGCGTGGGCACGCCGTCGGCGGCTAACGGCAGCCAGGACCAGGGCGCGATCCTGCGCCTGGCGGCCGAAATCGGCCACGCGATCGCCGACAAGCGATTGCCGCACATCGTCGTTTTCCGCTCGACGCTGGTGCCTGGCACCGTCGAGACGGTGCTGCGGCCCATCGTCGAAAATGCCTCCGCCAAGAAGGATGGAGAAGGGTTCTACCTGTGTTTCCAGCCCGAGTTCCTGCGCGAAGGCTCGTCGATTCGCGACTATGACAAGCCGCCGTTCACGGTCATCGGAGCGAACCATCGCGAACCGGTTCAGCGCCTGCGAGAATTGTTCGGTCATCTGCCGTGCAAGT
>VBCQ01000401.1 GCA_005882155.1 Betaproteobacteria bacterium | reverse complement strand
CGGCTGAACTCGCCGAACGACGTGGTCGTGAAGTCCGACGACACGGTGTGGTTCAGCGACCCGGCGTTCGGCATCTCGGGCGACTACGAAGGCTATCGCGCCGAGCCGCAACTGCCGACGAACCTGTATCGCCTCGACCCGCGCAGCCGACAGATGACGGTGATGGCGAGCGACCTCGTCGGGCCGAACGGCCTCGCGTTCTCGCCCGACGAATCGCGGCTGTACGTCGTGCAAAGCCGCGCCAAGCCGCATCGCAACATCGTCGCCTACGACGTCGTCGCCGACGGCACGCAAATCGCGAATCCGCGCGTGCTGATCGACTGCGGCCCGGCCACGCCCGATGGCCTGCGCTGCGATGAAGACGGCAACCTGTGGTGCGGCTGGGGCATGGGCAGCCCCGAGCTCGATGGCGTGATGGTGTTCTCGCCGCAGGGCGACGCGATCGGCCGCATCCAATTGCCCGAGCGCTGCGCCAACCTGTGCTTCGGCGGACGCTCGCGCAATCGGCTCTTCATGGCAGCGAGCCAGTCGGTCTACTCGCTGTACGTCAACACGCGCGGCGCGGTTTGAGCGGAGGCACCGATGAGCCATGGAGCAAAGAAACAGCGCATCGCATTGATCGGCGCCGGCATGGCCGTCGCGCCTCATCTGGCGAGCTTGCAGGAGCTCGCAGCGCGCGTCGAGGTGGCATGGATTGTCGGGCGCACGCCCGAGCGCATCGGTGCGGCGGGGCGCCAGTTGCCGGGGGCGAAAACGACGACGCGGCTCGACGACGTGCTCGCCGACACGAGCGTCACCGCCGCATTCGTGCTGACGCCGCCAAACACCCACCTCGACATCGTTTCGCGCCTCGCTGCAGCGGGCAAGCATGTGCTGCTCGAGAAGCCGATCGAGCTCGACAGCCGGCGCGCCGAGCAGCTTGTCGCCGCGTGTCGCGCGGCCGGCGTGCGCTTGGGGATGATGCTGCAGCACCGGATGCGCCCGGCGTCGATCGCGATGAAGCAGCTCGTCGCGAGCGGTGCGCTCGGCGAGATGACTTGCGCATCGGTCGACATGCGCTGGTGGCGAGCGCAAAGCTATTACGACCAGCCGGGTCGCGGCACGCGTGCGCGCGATGGCGGCGGCGTGTTGCTGACGCAAGGCATCCACACGCTCGACAACTTTTTGCACATCGTCGGCGCGCCGTCGGACCTGGTCGCGTTCGCCAACACCAGCGCCATCCATCGAATGGAATGCGAAGACGTGGTCGCCGCCGCGCTGCGCTACGCCAATGGCGCGACCGCGACGCTGAACGCGACCGTCGCCGCCTATCCCGGCTTCGCCGAGCGCATCGATTACTGCGCAACGCTGGGCACCGCCACGTTGGCCGGCGGGCAGCTCGACGTGCACTATCTCGACGGTCGCAACGACCGCGTCGGCGTCGCGCAAATGCTCGGCGGCGGTGCCGACCCGATGGCGTTCACGCACCACGCGCACATGGCGGTGATCGCCGATTTTCTCGATGCGATCGCAAGCGACCGCGAGCCGGCGATATCCGGCGCAAGCGTGTTGACGGTGCAGCGGCTGATCGATGCGCTGCTCGAGTCAGCGGCGACGCGCCAGGTGCTTTCTTTCGGCCCCTAGACCGGCACGTCGCCGAGCACGACGGTGCGGTGAATCACGCGGCGCTCGGCACTCGTGTCGTAGCCGGTCGCGCGGTGAATCGTGCTGCGGTTGTCCCACATCAGCACGTCGCCTTGGGTCCAGCGGTAGCTGAAGACGAAGCGCGGCTGCGTCGCATGCGCCATCAACTCGTCGAGCAGCGCATCGCTCTCGTCGCGCGGCATCTCGGCGATGTGCGAGACATGGCGGCTGATGTAGAGCAGCTTGCGTCCGGTATCGGGATGCGTGCGAACCAGCGGGTGGTCGACCGGCGGTGATTGGCGGCGCTGCGCCTCGGGCATCGGCGGCTCGCCCATGCGTTGTCGCGAATAGTCGAGGTCGTGGATCGCGCGCAGCCCGGCGAGGCGGCGTTTCATCGCGTCGTCGAGCGCGTCGTACGCGGCGGCCATGTCGGCGAACTGCGTCTCGCCGCCGGTCGTTGGAGTCTCGATGCCGTAGAGGATCGTCGCCAGCGCGGGCCGGCGCTGGAACGACAGGTCCGAATGCCAGGTCAGCGTGCCCTTGTCCGGATGGTGGCCGATCGTCCGGCCCGTCGCGCGGTCGACATTCGACAGCACATAGATTTGCGGATGCTGCGGATGGCGGTACTGGTCGAGCACATGCACTTGCAGCTCGCCGAAGCGGCGACTGAACGCGACCTGCTGCGCTTCATCGAGGCGCTGCGCGGGGAACGACAGCAGCATGTGGCGATGGAACGCGGCGCGCACCGCGGCGAAGGCGGCATCGGACAGAGGGCGTGAAAGGTCCACGCCGTCAACGCGCGCGCCGATCGTCGGCGACAGCGCTTCGATGTGCGGCTCGGTCATTGCGCGTCTCCTTCGCAGTGCTGCGCTTCGCAGTGTCGACGCAGCGGCTTGGCTGCGCAACGACCAGGGGCATCGCAACAACTGAAACGCAAGACGGTGGGCGGCGAAGCGCAGGTGAAACCGGCGCTGCCGAAGATCGATTCATCGCGAGGCGGTCTCGCGATTTGTTTCGCAATACCCATCCTCGAATCCACGGAGACTCCCATGAATTTCAAGCGCACTCTCATCGTCACCGCCTTGCTCGCTGCGAGCGCCGGCGCGTTCGCGCAGACGACCATCAGCCAGGGCAAGAACCCGAGCTTCCCGATCGCCATCAATCAACCCGGCAGCTACATGCTGACGAGCAACCTCGTGGTGCCGGCCGGCACCGGCGGCATCGTCATCAGTGCGCCCAACGTCACGCTCGATCTCAACGGCTTCATGATCAGCGGCCCGGTCACTTGCGCTTCGGCCGGCGTGTGCAGCATGGCGCCCACCGCCAACCACGGCATCGTCTCGACCATGCCGAACACCGCCATCCGCAACGGCACGATCAAAGGTTTTCAGGGCAGCGGCGTGCAAATCGCCGGCGCGTCGATGCTCGCGGACCTGATGGTCACCGAGAACGCCGCCTACGGCATCGTCGGCGGAAGCCAGGCGCAGGGCAACACGCTGGTCAACCGCGTCAGAACCACGCTGAACAAGCTGAGCGGCCTCTACCTGTTCCAGTCTACGGTGATCGACTCTGCCGCCGCCAATAACGGCCAGGCAGGCTTCTACCTCAACTTTTCCGCACTCATCGACAGCTCCGCCTCGAGCAACGCGCAATACGGCGTGTGGGCCGGCAGCCACGTGGTGCTACGCGGCGTTCGGGGCGACTACAACTCGAGCGGCAACTTTGGCGGAAATTACTCGTCTGCCGGCGGCAACATGAACGACTGGACGCTGTTCTGATTGGTGCCGCACGAGGCCAGCGCTGTGGAACAATGAGCTCGGCCAGCGCGCTTGAAAAGGCGCGCCAGCCGCGGCTTCAGGAGGGCACGGTCGTGACCGAAGAGGAAGCGAGAGTCACGCTGCTGATCGTCGACGACGAGTCCGAGCTGCGCGCGCTGCTCAGCGAATACTTCGGCCGTCAAGGCTTCGTCGTCCATGCCGCGGTCGACGCCGCGCAGGCGCGCGCTGTCGTCGACGCGCAGCATCCTGACCTCGTCATCCTCGACATCAACATGCCGGGCGAGAACGGCCTGTCGCTGGCGCGCTGGCTGCGCGAGCACCATCCCGGCGTGTCGCTTGTGATGCTGACCACCGAGAGCGAAACGGTCGACCGCATCATCGGACTCGAGCTCGGTGCCGACGACTACGTTCCCAAGCCTTTCGACCTGCGCGAGCTGCTGGCGCGCGTGCGCGCGGTGCTGCGCCGCGCGACGGCGACGCCGGTGCCCGCGCCGCACCCCGCTGCGTTCGAAACGGCCGCGACGCGAAGGATCACCTTCGGCAGCTGCCAGCTCGACCTCGACGAGCGGCGCTTGTGCGACGCCGACGGCAACGAGATTGCGATCACCGCCGCCGAGTTCGATTTGCTCGCGCTGTTCGCGCGGCATCCGAACCGGCCGCTCAATCGCGATCAGATCATGGAGCAGGCGCACAACCGCGGCTGGGACGTCTTCGACCGCTCGATCGACCTGCGCATCATGCGGCTGCGCCGCAAGATCGAGCGCAACCCCGACAAGCCCGAGATCATCAAGACCGTGCGCAACGTCGGCTACGTGTTCGTGCCGGCGCAAGCCGGCGCCTCTCGATGAAGCGGGTCGACCGCGAGCTCGCCGATGTCGGACCCGCCGACCCGGTGATGCTGCGCGCGCTGCTCGACCACATCCCCGGTCGCGTCATCGTTCTCGGCACCGACCACCGCTATCTCTACGTCAACCACGAGTTCCTGCAATTCTTCGGCTTGCGCGCCGAGCAGGCGCTCGGTCGCCATGTTGCCGAGCTGCTCGGCGACGAAATTTTCGAGAGCTACGTGCCGGTGGCCGAGCGGCTGCTCGGCGGCGAATCGATCCGCTGGGAAGGCTGGGTCGACTACCCGGCGCAGGGCCGGCGCTACACGCAGGAGCACTTGCTGCCGTACGCGCCGGTCGGCGGCGCAGTGCGCGCGGTGATCGCCTTCGGGCGCGACCTCACCGAGCTGAAGCTGCGCGAGCATGAGCTCGCCGAGAAGCTCGCGGCGCTGCAGGCGAGCGAGGCGCTGAAGTCGGCGATCGTCGATCATGCGCTGGTCGCGCTGATCTCCACCGATGGGCAGGGTCGCATCGTCGAGTTCAACCCGGCCGCGGAGCTCACGTTCGGACGCTTGCGTGCCGACATGATCGGACAGCGCGTCAGCGACATCGTGATGCCCGAGCGCTTTCGCTCAGCGCACGAAGCCGCTGCATGCACTGCGTGCCGACGGCAGCGAGTTCCCGATCGAGATGGTGCTGTGGCGCACCGATGTCGGCGGCGCGGCGTTCTACACCGCGTCGATCGTCGACCTCACCGAGCGGCGCAACGCGGCGCAGGAAATCGAGCGCCAGCGCGAGGCGCTGCGCCAGAGCGAAAAGCTCAACGCGATGGGCAGCCTGCTGGCCGGCGTCGCGCACGAGCTGAACAACCCGCTCGCGATCGTGATGGGCCGCGCGACGCTGCTCGAAAGCAAGTGCGACGACAGCGCCTTGCGCGCCGACGCGCAGCGCATCCGCGAGGCCGCCGAGCGCTGCGGCCGCATCGTTCGCACCTTCCTCGACATGGCACGGCAGAAGCCCGTGCAGCGGCGCAACGTGCAAGTCAACGACATGGTTCGCGGCGCGGTCGAGCTGCTGCAATACAACCTGCGCACCGGCGGCATCGATGTCGAGCTGCGCCTCGCCGACGCGCTGCCCGAAGTGCTGGCCGACCCCGATCAGATCGGCCAGGTGCTGCTCAACCTGCTGGTCAATGCACAGCAGGCCTTGTCGACGACGCCGCGACCGCGCCGCGTGCTGATCGAGACCGGGCTCGAGTCGCAACGCGAGTCGCGCGCGCCGCGCGTCTGGCTGCGCGTGGCCGACAACGGACCCGGCATCAGCGAGGAGCACCGAGCGCATGTCTTCACGTCGTTTTTCACGACCAAGTCGGCCGGTGGGGGCACCGGGCTCGGCTTGTCGGTGTCACGCTCGGTCATTCGCGAGCATGGCGGCGATCTGCTGCTCGAGGGGCACGGCCCGCTCGGCGGCGCGTCGTTCCGTATGAGCATTCCGTTGAGCGCAGCGCCGCCCGCGCCCGAGCCGGTGGCGTTGCCCGATGCGGTCGATGCGCCGCTGTCGCGCGTGCTGGTCGTCGACGACGAGCCCGAGCTCGCGAGCCTGATGCGCGACATTCTCGAAGCCGCGCAATTCGAGGTGGCTCATGCCGAGACCGGAGCTGTCGCGCTCGAGCTGCTCGGCGAGGCGCGCTTCGACGCGATCGTCTCCGACCTGCGCATGCCCGACATGGACGGCGCCGCGCTGTGGCGCGAGGTGCGCGAGCGCCATCCACTGCTGTTGCGCCGCATGGTCTTCGTTACCGGCGACACGCTGTCGCCGGCAGCGGCCGAGTTCCTGCGCGAGACCGGTTGCGCTGCGCTCGAAAAACCGTTCGCGCCGGCCGATCTGGTGGCCCGCGTGCGGGCCTTGCTGCCGGCCGGCGTTTGAGCGTCAGACGTAGCGCAGCGCGCTCGCTGCCGACGTGGCTTCGGCTCGTGCAGCGTCGATCATCGAGCGGCTGACGAAGTCGTACAGCGCGACCCAGGCGTTGCGCACTTCGACCGTGAAGCTTTCGCCGAGGCCGGCTTGGAGCGTGCGCAGCAGCGCGCCGCCGACGCTCGCATAGTGCGGCTCGGCCACGCCGTAGCCGGCGTGGCGCGCGCCGAGCTTGCGCAGCGCCGAGCTCAGCAGCTCGGGCTGATCGAGCAGACTGACCGCGGCACCGATCATCTGCATCAGCTTCGCGCCTTGCTCGCGCATGTCGCCGCGGAACAGATTGCGCAGCGCCGGGTCGGCGGTGAACAGGTTGTCGTAAAACAGCGCCGCCGCCTGCGGCGCGATGGGTTCGAGCTTGGCGAAGCTGCGGCGGACGAGATCGATGTCGTATGCGTGCATGAGGGACTCCTTGTGAGGCCCATAGGGTCGCGCCCTCACGTTGCAAGCTCGCTTCGGCGCGTGTTTCGTTTGTCGCAGGCGCTGCTGCCCAGCTTAGGAAACAATGGCGACATGACATCGCCCGACTGGTTGCAACGCTGCGATGCGCGCGCGCAAGTTCCGCCTTCAACGGCGCGCGAGCCGCTGCTGCTCGGCGCGATCGAATGCGGGTCGATCGACGCGGACCTCGCACAGCGCATGCACGCCGCTGGCTTGCCTTTGCGTCGCGATCTGCGTGGCTGGCTGCTGCTCGGCGCACCCGACGCGGCGCTGGCCGAACTGGCGCAGTGGCTGCACGCGCAGGCCATCTGCAGCGGCTGGCGCGATGAGCTGCTCGCCGTCACCGATGCCGGCGGCCAGCGTCATGCGCTGGTCGAGCGCGCGGCGGTGCGGCCGTTGGGCGTTACGACGTTTGCGGTGCACCTGGTCGGAATGACGAGCAGCGGCTCGGTCTGGGTGCAGCAGCGCGCGTTCGACAAAGCCACCGACCCGGGTCGCTGGGACACGCTGATGGGCGGGCTTGCGTCGGCCCGCGAGACGACGCTGCAGACGCTCACGCGCGAGCTCTGGGAAGAAGCCGGTCTCGAGCTGCATGCCTTGCAAGACATCGCGCCGCTCGGCCGCTCGACGGTGCGCCGGCCGGTGTCGGACGGCTACATGGTCGAGCACATCGACATTTTCGAGGCGCGCGTGCCCGACGGTGTGGCGCCGGTCAATCAGGACGGCGAGGTCGAGCGCTTCGAATGCCTCGCGGTGCCGGCGCTGATCGAGCGATTGGCCGCCGACGAGTTCACCCTCGAAGCGACGTTGATCCATGCGCACTGGCTGCGGCGGCACGGTCTCATCGGGGTGTAGATTTGCAATGCAGTTGGTGATCAACTAGCGTAGCCACTGGTCAAGCGACGAAAGGAGGCCGGCGATGGCTGACGTTCCGCAATGGCACGCCAAGGGCGATTGGTTCGACGTCTGCAAGTGCAACATCCCGTGCCCGTGCACGTTTGCGCAGCCGCCGACCGACAACTACTGTGAAGGCATCCTCGCCTGGCACATCGACGAAGGCCGCTATGGGGCGATCGACCTGTCGGGGCTGAGCGTGGTCGCGCTCGGCGCCTTCACCGGCAACCTCTGGGCCGGCGCGAAAGCGCAGATGGGGATCTACATCGACGATCGCGCCAACCCTGAGCAGCAGCAGGCGCTCCAGTCCATCTGGGGCGGGCAGGCGGGCGGCTGGATGGCCGGCTTCGCTGCCCTCGTCGAGACGGTGCGCGGCATCGCGACGGCGCACATCGACTTCGAGGTCGCGGACGACTTGTCGAGCTGGCGCGTCGAGATTCCCGGCGTCGCGCTCGGCGAGGCGCAGGCGCTGACCGGCCCGACCACGCCGCCCGGCAAGCGCGTCCAGGTGCACAACCCGCCGGGCGCCGAAGTCGGACCGGGGCAGATCGCAACCTGGGGTGTGGCAACGACCGACCGCGCCGATGGCTTCGGCTTCAAGTGGGACCGCAGCGGCAAGTCGAGCAAGCACTTCCCGTTCGACTGGCAGGGACCCGGCGCAGGCTGAGCCTCTTGTCGCGCTGATGGCCGAGTCGTCGCTCGTCGAGCTCGTGCTGCGGCGCGAGCGCTTGCTGGTCGCCGCCGGACTGGCGCTCGTCGTTGCCGGGTCATGGGGCTATCTGCTCGCCGGCGCGGGGATGCAGCACGAGATGGGCGGCATGCTGATGCCGATGAGCAGCGGGCCGTGGACAGCCGGGCAAGCGCTGGTCGTCGGCGTCATGTGGGTCGCGATGATGGCCGCGATGATGTTGCCGAGTGCGACGCCGATGGTGCTGTTCCACGCCGCGATCGCGCGCCAGCGTGGAGGAGAAAGCGCGCGCGCCGGCGCAGCGTCGGGCGCCTTCGTTCTCGGCTACCTCGCCGTCTGGAGTCTCTTCAGCATTGGAGCGACCGCGCTGCAGTACGCACTCGAGCGGCTTGCGCTGCTGTCGCCGATCATGGAGACGACGAGCATCGTCCTCGCCGGGGCGATCCTCGTCACGGCCGGTGTCTATCAGTGGACCCCGTTGAAAAATGCCTGCCTGCAGCACTGCCAATCGCCGCTCGCGTTCGCAATGGCCCACTGGCGCGACGGAACCGCCGGGTCATTCGCGATGGGCGTGCGGCACGGCAGCTTTTGTCTCGGTTGCTGCTGGCTGCTGATGCTGCTGCTCTTCATCGGCGGCGTGATGAACGTCGCCTGGATCGCCGGCATCGCCGTGTTCGTCGCCGTCGAGAAATTCGTTCCCGCCGGGCACTGGGTCAGCCGCACCGCCGGCGCGCTGCTCATCGTCTGGGGAATCGCAACCTGGTTGTCCGCCGCACGCGGTTGAGTTGTTCGACCCGGTGCGGCGGTTTCCCCGAGCGATGTCGAGTGCTCAGTGGTGAGGACGCGTGCAAGCGACGTCGTACTGAGACACGCTGGCGCTGTTGCGTGAGTTCTGCGGCTGCTCGCCCGCATACACCGTTCCGGCCTTGCCGGAAGGATTGAAGGCCGAGCCCGGCGCCGTGGCCGAGTTGCCCGGCGTGTTGGGCGTCGTTTCGCAGCTCTGATTCGGTTGCCCGGTGCGCGCCGGACCGAGTGACGTGGGCTGCGCCGTGCGAGTCGCTCCGGCGGTTGGGTGCGATGGCTGCGGCGTGGCCATCCGATGGCTTGGCCCGGTGGCCAGGGCTGCGCCCGAAACGATGAGCAATGCCGCACCGGTCGTCGCGCAGGTCATGATGGATCTCATAGATGCACTCCTTCTCCAGTTGTGCCGTGCGAGGCACGGCGACGCGCCCTCGATCCGGTCCCGGCAAGGGCGATCCTCGTGTCCAAACCATGCGCACTCCTCGTGGCGTGCGCGATTCTGCTGGTGTATTCCGCTAAGGATCGAAAAGGTTCATCGCGGCGCGGCCTGATTTCGATCAGATCAGCCGCAACGCCACCACGCCGCCGACGATCAGCGCGGTGCCGGCCGCACGCTGCGCGCCGAAGCCTTCCTTCAGCAGCCGGGTGCCGATCAGCGCGGCGAACAGCACCGAGGTTTCGCGCAATGCGGCGACGGCGGCGACCGGTGCGCGCGTCATCGCCCACAGCGCGATGCCGTAAGAGCCGGCCGATGCCGCGGTGCCGAGCAGTGCGAGCTTCCAGCGCCCGCTCATGTAGGTCCACGCGGCGCCGCGATGCGCGCTGCCTCGGCGCCACATCACGAGGGCGAAGTAGGGCAGGCCGTCGACGAGGAACAGCGCGGCGACATACTGCAGCGCGTTGCCCGACGCGCGAACGCCGATGCCGTCGACGATCGTGTAGACGCCGATGATCACGGCGTTGAGCAGCGCATAGCGAAGCGCATGCCCATGCGACGCGCCGGCGAGCGCCGAGCGCGACAAGCCGACCAGCAGCACGCCGCCGCTGATGCCGGCCACGCCGAGCCAAGTCGCGAGCGGCAAATGCTCTCCGATCAGCTGGCCGCTCGCCATCGCGACGAGCAGCGGCGCGAGGCCGCGCATGATCGGGTAGGTGAGACCGAGGTCGCCGTGCTTGTAGGCACCGGCGAGCGCGATGTAGTAGCCGATGTGCACCGTGAGCGACATCGCGAGCCAGGGCCACGCGGCCGCTACTGGCAGCCCGACGACGAGCACGATCGGCAGCGCGATCACGCAGCCCATCGCGTGAATCAGCGCGGTGTCGAGCGGCTTGTCGGTGCCCGACTTGATCAGCGCATTCCACGACGCGTGCAGCATCGCGCCGAACAGCACCAGCAGCACCACCGGCCAAGTGAGGCTCATCCGGCGAGCGCGCAGCGCTGCGCACGGGCGAGGAAGTGCGCGAGCGTCGGCGTGCGCAAGCCCTCCTGCTTGGCGAGGTCGTCCCACAGCCGCAGCCGCACCGCATCGCGCGCGCCCGGCTGGGCGATGAAGCCTTGCGCCTGCACGGCATCGAACGCGCCGCCCTGCAACTGCAGGCTGCGCTTGGAGTCAGCCGACAGCATGTCGAAATAACCGGGGCGCGTCTGGCACAGGTAGCGCTTCGCGTCGACGTGCAGCCTGATCGCATCGAGCACGCGGTCGGGAAACAAGCCGCGCAAGAACGGCAGCGCGAAATACTGGTGCGTGTCGTCGACGCCGCGCAGCGTCGGGCTGTCGGTCTCGTCGATGCTCTGGTCGTTCAGCAGATGGCCGAGGTCATGCAGCAGGCAAGCGGTGACGAGCTCGTCGTCTGCATCCGACTGCTCCGCCAGATGCGCGGTCTGCAGCGCATGCTCGAGCTGCGTGACCGGCTCGCCGCTGTACTGATGCGCGCCGAGGCGGGCGAACAGGAGCTGGATGTCGGGCAGGTCGATCACGTCATTCATCCTGCGGCATCGCGGCCAAGCGCGAATGACGGATCCGCGTTGTCGCGAGCGCCCCAGCCGACTCGAGGATCGGATAAGCGATCGAGCAGATGTGCGAGTTGATCCGCTTCAAGTCGCTGATCAAGTCGAGGTGCAGCGAGCTCGTCTCGATGCTTTGCGCGGTGTTGTCGCGCAGGCGCGCGATGTGGCTGCCGGCGTATTCATGCTCCAGGTCGCGAAAGCGCGCCTTCTCTTCGAGCAGCTTCTGCGCGTCGCGCACATGGCCGTCGAGGAACACACTCATTCCGAGCCGCAGATTGGCCATCAGCCGCTCGTGCAGGTGGCAGATCTCGCCCATGCCGGCGTCGGAGAAGCTGCGGCTCTTGCGGATCTTCTTGTCCTCGATGTCCTGCAGCACGCGCTCGATGATGTCGCCGATCTGCTCCATGTTGATCGTGAACGAGACGATGTCGGTCCAGCGCCGGCTCTCGCGCTCGGACAAGGCTTCGCGCGAGATCTGCGTCAGGTAGAACTTGATCGCCGAATACAGCTCGTCGACGGTGTCGTCCATGCGGCGCAACTGCTCGGCGAGCTCGAGGTCGTTGTTGCGCATCACCGGCAGGATGCCGCGCAGCATCGTCTCGACGATGTCGGCCTGATGCAGCGCCTCGCGCGCCGCGCAGCTGATCGCGAGCGACGGCGTCGCGAGCGCAGACGGGTCGAGGTGGTGCGGCCGGTCGGTGGCGCCGCCGATCGTCGGCGTCGGCAGGATGCGGTCGACGATGCGCGCCGCCACCCCTGTGAAGAAAATGAACAGCAGCGCCAGCGCGATGTTGAAGCCGAGATGGAACAGCACGACCTGCTCGTGCACCGCGGGCACGAACTCCTGCAGCAGCACATGAACCTGCGGCAGCAGCGGCACCGCGATCAGCGCGCCGGCTGCCTTGAAGACGAAGTTGCCGAGCGGCACGCGGCGGACCTGCGCGGTCGCGCCGGTCGTCGCGATCATCGCCAGCAGGCCGTTGCCGAGATTGGCGCCGAGCACGAGGCCCAGCGCCACCGCGGCGGGCAGCAGCCCCGATGCGGCGAGTGTGGCGATCAGCAGCACCATCGCGAGGCTCGAATACGACAGCACGGTGAGCAAGGCGCCGACGAAGATGTCGAGCATCACTTCGTTCGGCAGCGCGGCCAAGAGCGCACGCACCGCCGGCGACTCGGTCAGCGGCCGCGTCGCGCCGACGATCAGCTGCAGCGCAAGCGTGATGAGCCCGAGGCCGATCAGCACGCGGCCGATTCGTCCGGCGGCGCTGTTCTGCCGGGTGATGAACATCACCACGCCGACGAGGATCAACAGCGGCGACAGCCACGACAAGTCGAACGAGAACACGACGACCATCACGCTGCTGCCGACGTCGGCGCCGAGCATCACCGCGAGTGCCGCGCTGGTCGCGACGAGTCCCTTGCCGACGAAGGACGCGACGATGAGGCAGGTAGCGGTGCTCGACTGCACGACGCTCGTGACGCCGACGCCGGCGAGCATCGCGTTGAAGCGGTTGCTGAAGCTCTTCGACAGCACGCGCCGCAGGTCTTCGCCGAATACCCGCAGTACGCCGGTGCGCACGATGTGCGTTCCCCAGACCAGCAGCGAAATGGCGGCGAGCAGATTCAGCAGATGGAGCATTCACTCGTTCAGCTCCAGGGCAGGGAATACGTTTTCAAATTGGTGAAACTCTTCATCGCTTCTTGTACGCCTTCTTTGTAGCCCAGGCCAGAATCCTTGATGCCACCGAAGGGTGTCAGTTCCAATCGATAGCCGGGAACTTCACACACATTGACGCTGCCGACCTGCAGTTCGTTGACGAAGCGCGTGATGTGATCGAGCCGGTTCGTGCACACCGACGACGACAGGCCGTACGGCGTGCCGTTGGCGATGCGGATCGCGTCGTCGATGGTCTTGAAGCTGATGATCGGCGAGACCGGACCGAAGGTCTCTTCGCGTACCACGGTCATCGCCGGCGTGACGCGGTCGATGACGGTCGGCGAGTACAGCGCGCCATCGCGCAAGTTGCCGACGAGCAATCGCGCGCCTTGCGCAATCGCGTCGTTGACGCGCGATTCGAACAATCGCGCCGCGGCTTCGTCGATGACGGTGCCCATCTCGTTGCTCGCATCGCTCGGGTCGCCGTAGCGCCACGCCTTCGTCTTCGCGACGACGAGCTCGGT
>VBCQ01000400.1 GCA_005882155.1 Betaproteobacteria bacterium | reverse complement strand
GGCCGGTCGTTCACGGCGCCGTCGAGCGGCGCCGGCCGCGTCGTCCAGCGCGTCCACTTGCGAATCAGCGTCTCGATCTGCCGCTGCGTGAAGGGCTTGCTGACGTAGTCGTCGAAGCCCGCGGCGAGACAGCGCTCGGCATCGCCGACCAGCGCGTTGGCGGTCAGCGCGACGATCGGCAAGTCGGGCGGATTCATTCGCTGCTGCGACGCATTGCCGGCCGCGCCGCCGCGAAAGCGCGCGACGGCTTCGAAGCCGTCCATCTCGGGCATCTGGCAATCCATCAGCACCATGTCGAACGGATATTGCGACAGCGCCCACAGCGCCTCGGTGCCGCTGGCCGCAACCATCGCCTCGCAGCCCAGCGCGTGCAGCATCGCCTTGATCACTTCCTGGTTCACGCCGTTGTCTTCCGCCACCAGCACCCGCGCACCGAGCGCCGCTGCCGGCGCATCGTTGCTCGCGCCGGCGTCGCTCGCCGGTTGGATCGCGCGCAGCAGCTCGTGCTGGCGGATCGGCTTGGCGACGTAGAGGTCGACACCGGCGGCCCGTGCACGGCGCGCATCCTCGTCGGTGCCGACCGAGGTCAGCATCACCAAGCGCTGCGGCGCCAGATGCGACTCGCGGCGCACCCGCTCGGCAAACTCGACGCCGTCCATCACCGGCATCTTCATGTCGATGACGGCAACATCGAACCGCTCTTTGCGCCCATGCGCCTCACGCAGCCGCTGCAGCGCATCGCGGCCATGAACGGCGAGCGTCACACGCATGCCCCAGCCCTTGAGGTGAGCCTCGATCACCGCCGCATTGGTCGGGTTGTCTTCGACGATCAATGCGCTCTTGCCGCGCAGGCCGGCGGGGTCGGCCGGTGGCGGCGCGATGGCTGCCGCGCCAGTGGCCAGCGTCAATGGCAGGCAGAACGAAAACGTCGACCCCGCGCCGAGTTCGCTACGCACATCCAGCGTCCCGCCCATCATCTCGACCAGTTGGCGGGTGATGACAAGGCCAAGCCCGGTGCCGCCGAAGCGCCGCGTCATCGACCCGTTGGCCTGCGTGAAGGCTTGGAACAGCTTCTCGAGCGTTTCGGCGTCCATGCCGATGCCGCTGTCGCGAACCGAGAACTCCAGCAGCGCGACGCCGGCGTTCGCGTCGGATCGGCGCCGCGCGACTCGCATCGCGACTTCGCCGACCGACGTGAACTTGATCGCGTTGCCGACCAGGTTGGTGACGATCTGGCGCACCCGCCCCGGGTCGCCGACGACGCCGTCGGGCACGTCGGCGTCGATCTGGCAGATCAGCTCGATGCGCTTCTGATGCGCACGCGGCGCGAGCAGCTCGAACGCGTCTTCGAGCACATGACGCAGGTTGAAGTCGGTGCGGTCGAGCTCGAACTTGCCGGCTTCGATCTTCGAGAAATCGAGGATGTCGTTGATGATGCCGAGCAGCGCTTCGCCCGAGCGATACACCGTTTCGGTGAAGCGCCGCTGCCGCGCTTCGAGCGGCGTTCCCAGCAGCAGCTCGGTCATGCCGAGAATGCCGTTCATCGGCGTGCGGATCTCGTGGCTCATGTTGGCGAGGAACTGCGACTTCGCGCGGCTCGCCGCCTCGGCGTCTTGCGCGAGACCCTGTGCCTGCAGCGTGACTTCGTGCAGCTCGCGGGTGCGCTGCTCGACCTGCTGGCGGTATTCGAACAGGCTGCGCTCCATGGTCGCGAGCGACGCGAGCAGGCCGTCGAGGTCGGCGCGGGTGTCGTGGCCGGGCTCGCTCGACAGATCGCCGCGCGCGATCCGCTGGGCCGCGTCGACGGCGCGCGCCAGTGGTTCGGTCACCCCCTTGACCATGCCGTAGAGAAAGTACGCTGCCGCCGCGAGCGTGAACAGTGCCGCGAGCGCGACCACGCTGTACTGCGTGCGCGCCGCGGCAATCGCGCCGACGATGGCCGCTTCCTCGACGCGGTCGGAGTCGAAGGCGCGATGCTCGAGTTGCTGGTCGACGAAGTTGATCGTGCCGCGCAGCGGCAGCGCGCGCGCAATCGACGCGTCGCTCGCCAACGCGCCGGCGATGGCGTCGAGCGCAGCGGTGAGCTCGTTGGCGTCGCTCGCCGGTTCCTCGGCCATCAGCTCGTTGGTGTGCTGCCGCGCCACGTCGAGCGCGGCCAAGGCAGGCCGGGCGACACGCCCGCTGTCGACCGCGTCGCTGACGCCTTGCACGAAGCGGCGAAATGACTCGTGCGCCTGCTTGGCCTTGCTCGTGATCTGGAATGCGTGGTCGACGACCTCGGCGCGGCGCAAGTCCATCCACGATTGATAGGCAAGCAGCAGCGTGACCGGCAACAGGATCACCAGCATTTGCAGGATCAGTCGCCACTTCAGCGACTGCACGCGGAGCTTCTTCATGGGGCGGCGGCGGGGGTGCCTGCGGCGCAGGCGCAGCGAACGAGGCTGGAATGGTCGCGGCTGCGGCGCAACTTTGCTCGCAGAGATTGGGGCTGAAAACCGGCCTGCTCGATCGATTGGCCACGCGCGCGGGACTGAACAATCGGTCTCCTTCACCGGAGAAGACTCGGATGAACCCTGCCTGCACGACGCCGCGCCGCCTCGCCGCGCTCGTCATCGCCTTCGGCATCGCCGCGCCGGCGCTGGCGCAATCGGCGAATGCCGACACCGCGCAGCTCGAGCGCCGCCTCGAGCAAAGCGTGCGCATGATCGAGGCGCTGACCACGCGCATCGAGCAGCTGGAAAAGCAGCTCGCGGTGACGACGACCAAACCGGCCGCCGTGGCCGCCGCGCCGGCACCCGCGGCCTCCGCACCGCGCGATGTCACTGCGCGGCTCGACGAAGTCGAAAAGACCGTCGGCCAATTGACCTCGTCGAGCAGCCGCGACTTGCGCGACTCGGGCCTGCCGCTGCACGGCTTCGCCGACGTCGGATTGCACGCGTCGCACAACCCGCCGCCGGGCCGGCGCGACGGCTTCGCGATCGGCTCGCTCGACTTCTATCTGACGCCCGAGCTCGGCCCCAATGTGCGCACCTTGGTCGAGCTGAATTTCGGCGTCTCCGGCAACGGCGAGACCGAGGCCGACCTCGAGCGCGCCCAGATCGGCTACGTGTTCAGCGACCAGCTGACGCTGTGGCTCGGCCGCTTCCATTCGCCATTCGGCTACTGGAACATGGCCTTCCACCACGGCGCGCAGATTCAGCCCTCGGTCGGGCGGCCGCGCATGCTCGACTTCGAGGACGACGGCGGCATCATGCCGGTGCACACGACCGGCGTCTGGGGCACCGGCAGCGTTCGGATGTCGGGCGGCCGGATCGTCTATCACCTGTATGCCGGCAACGGCACTCGAATCGCCAACGGCGCTCTCGATCCGAACCCCGGCGGCGACGACAACGGCAACAAGGTCGTCGGCTTCGGCCTCGGCTACCGTTTCGGCGGCGCGCTCGACGGCCTCAGTGCCGGCATCAACGGCTTGCGCCAGACCGTGGTCGCCTACGACGCCGCGGATCAAGCGCTGAGCCGCACGCGCCTGGTCATGCTGGGCGCTTACGCCGCGTACGACAACGACGGCTGGGAAGCGATGGGCGAGGCCTACCGCTTCCGCAACGCCGACATGAGCGGCGGCAGCGGCACGCACGGCAGCTCGGCTGGCTATGTTCATGTCGGCCACACCGTCGGCGAACGCTGGGTGCCTTACTACCGGTTCGAGAAGGCATCGCTCGATCAGGCCGACAACTATTTCCTCGCGCAAGCCAACGGCCGCTCGTACACGCGCCATGTGCTGGGCCTGCGCTACAACGCCGACCCGCGCGCTGCCGTCAAGCTCGAGCTGAACCGCACCCGCGACGAAGGCGTCGCCCGCGCGCTCGACGAGCTGCGGCTGCAATACGCGGTCAGCTTCTGAACATTGCACATGAGAAAGCTGCTGACCCTGCTGCGCTCACTGGCCGTCGCCGCGCTGATCGGTGCGGCGCTGCCGGCGTGGTCCGGTGATGTTTACGTGATCGCGAACCTCCCGCTCGAGCTGACCCCCGAAGAGGTGAAGGAAGTTTTTCTCGGCGAGGTGCAGTTCGCCGGCGCGCTCAAGCTACAGCCGGTCGACAACGCCGGCGCGCAGCCCGACTTCGTCGCCAAGGTGCTGAAGATGTCGAGCACGAAGTACTCGGCGTCGTGGACCAAGAAGGCATTTCGCGATGGCCTCAATGCGCCGCCGCTGAAGGCGACCGACGCCGAAGTGCTCGGCTTCGTCAAGGCCAATCCGGGCGCGATCGGCTATGTGAGCTCACCGCCGGCCGGCGTGCATGTCGTCGGCAAGTTTTGACGCTGCTCGATGACTGCCGTGCTCGGTTCGCTCGTTCGCCGCTTGGCGATCGTGCTCGCCTTCGCAGTGGGATCGGCGACGGCTCAGGCGCAAGGCATCTCTGAAAGCGCCTACGCGCTGAACCTGGGCTTCGTCGACGACCATGGCGCGACGCGCGCGCTCGCCGAATGGCGCGGCCACCCGGTCGTGATGACGCTCGCCTACGGCGCGTGCCGCAGCGTCTGCTCGTCGACGCTGCGCTCGCTCGAAGAATTGCAAGCGGCAGCCGACCGCAAGGGCATCGCGATCGACGTGGTCGTCGTCAGCATCGATCCCCAAAGCGACACGCCGCAAGCCTGGGCGCAATTCCGCAAGTCACGCCGCTTGACGCGCGCCAATTGGACCTTTCTGTCGGGCAGCGCCGAGTCGACTCGAACGATGGCGCGCTTTCTCGGCGTCAGGTTCTGGAGCTACGACGAGCACGTGATGCCCGACTTCAAGAGCGTGCGGCTCGCGCCCGACGGTGGCATCGCCGCGTCCCTCGACTGGCAGCAGCGCGAGGTCGACCGGCTGCTCTGATCCGGGCACGAACCCTTTCTCGCGAAGCTCCCGTCCGATCGCACTGAGCCTGTCGAAGTGCCCGCGCAGATCGGGGTGAGGCTTCCTTCGACAGGCTCAGGACGATCGGAAATGCAGGCTCAGCCCGAACGGGAGTTGAAGGACCAGTCTCTCCCCCCATTCGCTCATTTCCTTGCATCTGGACGCGACTTGACACAGCGCTGGCACGCGGCTCGCGTTAGCGTGTCGGGTTCTTCTGGAGGTTTCGTCATGAGCAACACTTGGCGCACCGCGTGGCAGGGCCATGACATCGTTCTTTTCCGTGACGACGCGGAAGTGGATCGGGTCAGCGCGCCGCAGATCGAGCGGATCATCTTCGTCTATCGCGGCGCAGGCGAATCGGCCGGCGACCTGATGCACGCGGTGGTCGAGACGAGCGAGCATTGCTTCCTCTTCCCGGCGAACACCGGCTTTGCCGGACGAATCAACTTCGAGCGCGTCGAGTACTGGGCCGAGCGCGGCTGCGTCTACTGGATTCATCAGTCGCAGGCGCCGTTGCCGCTGCGGCTGCGGCGCGGGCGCTGGTGGCTGCGCTTGTCGGGGCCGGGATACTCGAAGCTGCCGCACGCCGAGCTCGCGTCGATCATCGACCACTGGCCGCTCGAAGGGCCGCAGACCTGGGACCAGCGCAAGTGGCGGCGCATCGAGCGCAGCCGCCCGTTCGCAGCGCGCGAAGACGACCACCGGGCGCGCGCATGAACCGATTCGCGTGACCCACAATGAACAAACCCGGCCGAGGCCGGGTTTGTTCATTGGAGCGAAGCTTGATCAGGCCGCAGGTGCCGAAGCCGCCTTCTTCTTCGACGAATGCTTCTTCTTCTTTGCCATGGCTTTCTTGGTGTCCTTGGCGCTGGACGCGCTCATCGCCGGGGTGGCCGGGGTGGCGGGCGTGGCGGCGGTGGCCGGGGTTGCCGGCTTGGTCGCGGTGGCAGGGCTCGCCGGTTTGGCCGGGGTGGCGGGAGTTGCCGGGGTGGCGGTTTGGGCCAGGGCACCCAGCGAGAACGTGGCGGCAATCAATGCGGCGAGAAGTTTGTTCATCAGGAATCTCCTTGAGGGATCAGTGGAAGAGCTGTTTGCTCGCATCAACAACGCCGGCCTCTCTGAGCCCGTTGACCTCACACGGTGGCGCATTCGCCGAAAAGCGGGTGAGCGAGCGTTTCATCGAGCCGCAGCACCGGTGTGACGCAACAGTCGACGTTGTCGAACACGCGCAGCCAATGCGCCAGCGGCTGCGTCGCGAACAGCGCCGCGAGCTCGGAACGCAGCGCGAGTGCCGCTGCGGTCCCGGGTGCCACGCCGAGTGCCCAATGCAGCCCCGCCCAGTCGGGACGAGCGACAGCTTGGCATAGCGCCTGCCAGAACTTGAGCTCCAACGCGCCGACCGCCAGGTGTCTGCCGTCTGCGGTGCGGTAAGCGCCGTAACAGGGTGCACCGCCGGACAGCAAATCGCGCCCCGGATGCGGCACCCGCCCGCTGGCGGCGAGCGTGGCCGTCGCGAGCACATGGTGGCGCAAGACTTCGTGCGCCATCGAGATATCGACGAAGCGGCCAATGCCCGTCCGCTGCGCTCCGACCAGCGCCGCGAGCACGCCGGCGAGCGCGGCTTGCGTGCCGCCGAGCAGATCGCCGATCTGGAAGTTCGGCACTGCGATGTCGCCGTCGGGGGTGGCGATTTGCTCGAGCACCCCGGCCATCGCGATGTAGTTGATGTCGTGGCCCGCGCGTTGCGACCAGATGCTGTGCTGCCCGTAGCCGCTGATCGCGCAGACCACAAGGCGCGGATGGGCCGCATGCAGCGACGCCCAATCGAAGCCGAGGCGCGCCATCACGCCGGGGCGAAAGCCTTCGATCAGCACATCGGCGTCGGCGAGCATCGCGAGCAGCGTGTCGCGCCCCGCCGCGTCGCGCAGGTCGAGCTGCATCAGCTCTTTGCCGGCGTTGAGCGTGCGAAACGCGAGGCTCGGCCGCTTCGCCGCCACGTCGTCACGGGTGCGGCCCATATGGCGCGATCCATCGTCCTGCCCTTGCTCGGGCGGGCCTTCGATCTTGATGACCTGGGCGCCGAGATCGACGAGGTGCTTGGTCGCGAGTGGTCCCGGCAAGAGTTTCGTGAGGTCGATGACGCGGATGCCATGCAAGGGCAAACCGTCTGCGACTGCGGTCACTCGAAACGCCCTTCACGCAGCCACTTCGTCGCGACCCATTTCTCGCCTTCGATGACCGGTGCGCCGCCGTGCAGGCTGCGCGTCATCGGGTGCGGTCGGTCGTAGCTGAAGAACACCGCATTGCCCTTGACCGGCCCGACTTCGAAGTGCACATCGGGGAAGGTCGTCGCGCCGCCCTTGGCCGGCGAATTGAGGTACATCACGAGCGAGGCGACGCGCTGCCCGCCGCGTCGCAGGATGGCTGGCGTGCCGGGCTGCGCCGGATCGAAATAGTCGTAGTGCGGCTTGTATTCGGCGCCCGGCCGATAGCGCAGCACTTGCAGGCCTTCGCCGTTTTCGAGCGGCCAGCTCAGCAGCGCGGCGATGCGCGCCTCGATGCGTGCGCACAGCGGGTTCTCTTCGCGGGTGAAGAACATGCCTTCGCTGGTGCGAGCTTCGTTGACCTCGCTGCCGCCGGTGTCGAGCTGCACCGTCTCGGATCGCGCGAGCCGCTCGTGTGCCAGCGCGACCATCTCGTCGCACTCGGCATGCGAAAGCAAGCCGCCGAACACGATGACGCGCGGGCTGCGCAAGCTGGCAACGACCTGCACCTCGCGGTCGAGCGCCTGCAGATTGACTTCGCCATCCATCGCCAACGGCTCGGGCACCGTCACCGGCGGCGGCAGGCCATGCGCCTTCGCATGGTCCGTCAAGTAGCCGCGCAAAGTGTCTTCGAGCGCCGCCACCGCCACCTCTTCGGCCCAGCCGCTTTCGAGCATGGACTTCAACACCGCCTCGGGCGGCTGGCCCGCGGAAGCCTGGGCGACGATCCACTGGCGGAGCTCGGTGGTGACCTGCTGAGTGGGCATGTGCGGATTTTGCCGGATCACCGACGCTGACGAGGCAAGGCTAGCGAAAGTCCCGGCTGCGGCTGACGAGGCCGTGCAGCAGATGCGAGTGATCGATGAGCTTGGTCGCGACCAGATGCATCACGTCGCCGGCGCGCTGCCACTGGCCGTAGACGGTCAGCAAGGTCGCACCGAGCAGCGGCTGGCGCTGCGCCTCACCGACCGACGGCCAAACGATCACGTTGACTTGGCCGGTCTCGTCTTCGAGCGTCACGAACACGGTGCCCTTGGCCGTCTCGGGCCGCTGGCGATGCGTGACGAGGCCGCTGGCGCGTGCGAGGCGGCCGTCGGGATAGGTGCGCAGTACGGCAGCCGGCTGGATCTTGAAAGCGGCGAGCGTTTCGCGCAGCAGCGCGAGCGGATGACGATGCAGCGTCAGACCGAGCGCACGATAGTCGGCCAGCATGTTCTCGCCTTCGCTTGGCGCGGCGAGCTGCGCCGGCGCTTCGTGCACGCGGGTGTCACGCAGCATCTCGGTCGGCCGCGTGTCGATACCCGCCACCGCCCACGCGGCCTGGTGACGGTGACCGGTGAGTCCTTGCAATGCATCAGCTTCGGCGAGTGCGCGCAGGTCGTGCAGATTCAAGTTCGCGCGGCGGGTGAGGTCTTCGACATTGGCGAAAGGTTCTTGTGCGCGGGATTCGACGATGCGTTTGGCGGCGTCTTCGGACAGGCCGGCGATGCGGTTGAGGCCGAGGCGAACGGGATGGAGCGCCGCGGCGTTCATCTCCGATCCACTCTCCAATCCACTCTCCCACCCACTCACCCGCACATCGACCGGCGACACCTCCACCCCATGCTCGCGCGCATCGCGCACCAATTGCGCCGGCGCGTAGAAACCCATCGGCTGGCTGTTGAGCAAGGCGGCAAGAAACGCATCCGGGTGATGCCGCTTGATCCAGCTGCTGTCGTAGGCGAGCAGCGCGAAGCTCGCGGCATGGCTCTCGGGGAAACCGTATTCGCCGAAGCCCTGGATCTGCTTGAAGATCGCTTCGGCGTAATCGCGCTCGTAGCCCTTCTCGACCATGCGGCCGACCAGGCGCTCGTGAAACGGACCCAGGCCGCCGCGCCGCTTCCATGCCGCCATCGCGCGGCGCAAGGCATCAGCCTCGCCGGGCGTGAAGTCGGCCGCGAGGATCGCGATCTGCATCACCTGTTCCTGAAAGATCGGAACGCCCAAGGTGCGCGACAAGGCCTGCCGAATCTCGTCGCTCGGATAGACCACGGGCTCGAGCCCGTCGCGCCGCCGCAGATAGGGGTGCACCATGCCGCCTTGAATTGGGCCGGGCCGCACGATCGCGACCTCGATCACCAGGTCGTAAAAGTCGATCGGCTTCAAGCGCGGCAGCATGCTCATCTGCGCGCGAGACTCGATCTGGAATACGCCAATCGTGTCGGCGGCGCAAATCATGTCGTAGGTGGCTTCGTCCTTGTCGGGCACGTCCTGCAGCGCGAATGGGCGGCCGAGCTTTTCGCCGATGAATTCGAGCGCGCGACGCAATGCGCTCAACATGCCGAGCGCGAGAACATCGACCTTCAGCAGGCCGATCGCGTCGAGATCGTCTTTGTCCCACTGGATGACACTCCGATCGGGCATTGCCGCGTTCTCGACCGGCACGAGTTGCGCAATTTGATCGCGCGCGATGACGAAGCCGCCGGGGTGTTGCGACAAATGGCGCGGGAAGCCGATCAATTGCTCGGTGAGCTCGACCCACAGCCGCGTGATAGTCGCGTCGGGGTCGAAGCCGTTTTCGCGCAGCCGCTCGGCGCTGATGCTGCGCCCATCGAACCATTGCTGGCTCTTGGCGACGGCGTCGATGCGCTGCAGGTCGATGCCGAGCGCGCGGCCGACGTCGCGCACCGCCGAGCGCGGCCGATAGGTGATGACGACAGCGGTGAGCGCCGCGCGATGGCGGCCGTATTTGCGATAGATGTACTGGATGACTTCTTCGCGCCGCTGGTGCTCGAAATCGATGTCGATGTCGGGCGGCTCGCCGCGCTCGGCGCTGATGAAGCGCTCGAACAGCAGCGTGGTGCGCGCCGGATCGACCTCGGTCACGCCCAGGCAATAGCAGACCGCCGAATTGGCCGCGCTGCCGCGACCTTGGCAAAGAATGTTTTGCGAGCGCGCCCAATCGACGATATCAGCGACCGTCAAGAAATACGGCTCGTATTTCAGCTGCGCGATCAATGCGAGCTCGTGCTCGATCTGATCGCGCACCGCGCTCGGCAAGCCATGCGGAAAACGCCGCTGCACGCCGGCATAGGTCAGCGCACGCAAGTGGCTTTCGGGCGTGGCGCCGGGCGGCACGATCTCTTGCGGATACTCGTAGCGCAACTCGGCCAGCGAGAAACTGCAGCGCCCGGCGAACACGAGCGTGTTCTGCAGCCATTCGCTCTCGTACAAGGCCGACAGCCGGCCGCGCGAGCGCAGATGCGCCTCGGCATTCGGCTCGAGCTGGAAGCCGCATTGCGCGACCGGTGTGTTCAAACGCGTCGCGGTCAGCGTGTCTTGCAGTGCCTTGCGCGAGCGCACATGCATCAGCACGTCGCCCGCGGCGACGATCGGCAGGCCGGAGAACTGCGCCACCCGCTGCACACAGGCTAGCAATTCATCGTCACCGGCGCGGTGCAGCAGCTCGATCGCGATGCCGGCGCGGTCTTGAAACCAGGTCTTCAGCCACATCGCGTGGGCGAACACCTCTTCGAACGGCTGCCCTGCATGGGGCACGAGCAACGCAAGGCAATCGGGCAGACCGGCGAGCGTCGGCGCGTTCGGCACCTTGCCTTCGACGTCGCCGGGATGCGCGAGGTATTCGCCCTTCGGCGAGCGCCGCCGCGCCACCGTGATCCATTGCGACAGATTGCCGTAGCCGCGCCGCGTTTGCGCGAGCAACACCAGACGCGCATGCGGCGCGTCGCTGTGCGGCAGCGTCAGGCGGATCTCGCTGCCGATGATCAGATGAAGCCCGAGCTCTTTCGCTTCGAGGTGCGCGCGCACGACGCCGGCAAGCGAGCATTCGTCGGTGATCGCGAGCGCGCTGTAGCCCAGATCGACCGCTCGCTCGACCAACTCTTCAGGATGCGACGCGCCGCAGAGAAAACTGAAGTTGCTGCGGCAATGCAGCTCGGCGTAGGAAGGGAGAGACAGCGATACCACGACGACGACGACAACAACAACACTGCCGAGCTCACGCGGCCAGAGGCATCACCTCGTAGCGAGCCAGGGGCATGGAGACGCGCCACGGCCAATCGTCGTCATTCGCTCCGGCAGGCTGGACCTCACCCGATGCGCGAACGCTCGGCAGAAACGCTGCGCCGCCGAGCCCCAATGCATCGATCGGGCTGCGCACCGCGCCGCCGCCGAGCTTGAGCACATGGGTGTAAATCATCGTCGTGCTGACATCGGCATGGCCGAGCAACTCTTGTACGGTGCGAATGTCGTAGCCGCTTTGCAGCAAGTGGGTGGCGAACGAATGGCGCAGCGTGTGCGGCGTGGCGGGCTTCTGGATACCGGCGCGTTCGAGTGCTCGCTTGAAGGCGCGCTGGATGCTCTGATCTTGGACGTGATGGCGCTGCGTGGCACCGCTGCGCGGATCGACCGACAACTCGGCATGAGGAAACACCCAGAACCATGTCCACGATGTGGCGGCGCGGGGATATTTGCGATCGAGCGCGTTGGGCATGTAGACGCCGCCATGGCCGACCTGGCGATCGGCAGCCCACAACGCGCGAGCGCGGGCCATCTGCTCGCGCAAGGCCGGAACCAGCGTGGCCGGCAACATGACGATGCGGTCCTTCGCGCCCTTGCCTTCACGAACGATCAACGCGCGATGCGCGAAATCGACATCCTTCACCCGCAGACGCAGCCCCTCCATGATGCGCATGCCGGTGCCGTACAGCAGCTGGGCGACCAATTGCTGTTCGCCACCCAAGGCCGAGAACAGGCGCACCACCTCGTCTTGCGTGAACACGACGGGCAGCCGAACACGGCTCTTGGGCCGGCCGATCTCATTCATCCACGGCAGATCGAGGCCCAACACCTTCTGATAGAGGAACAGCAAAGCAGACAGCGCCTGCTGATGCGTGGACACAGAGACACGCCGCTCGGCTGCGAGCCAGGACAAAAACGCTTCGATCTCCGGGCCACCCAGATCCGACGGATGCCGCATCTGATGGAAGCGCACAAAGGCCCGTATCCAATGGAGATAGGCCTGCTCCGTTCGAATGCTGTAGTGCAGATAGCGAATGCGCTCGCGCACCTGATCGAGAAGGCGCGACGACTGCAACGGCGGGAATGAACTGACGCTGGTTTTCACTGGCGCAATGAACTGTATGCATATACAGTCTATCCGTGAAGTGGCGCCGATACAAGGTGAGCGCATCCGCACAGGACGAAAGGCGACCGTCAAAGGGAGAACCCAGAGTGGCGAACGCGTACGAACGCGCGCGGGTGGTCAAGAGGTTGTCGGCCACGCAGCCGGGAGCGCTGAAGCTGGCGCGTCGCTTCGGCGATGCGCTGGTGTGCGTGCGTTACCGGCACGATATCGAGAGGCGACATCGCTACACGACAGTGGAATTGGTTGTCGATCAAGCGCCGATCGCGCGCCGCCAGGCGCCATTGGATGCCATCGTCCTCGTCCGCATTCCGTTCAGCGACACTGCGCGTCAGAACCGCGCCCGAACGCTGGGCGCAAAATGGGACAGTCGAGACGGCGTCTGGTACATGCGCCGCAGCACCGCCAAGCAGCTCGGTCTGCTCAAACAGATCGTCGAAAAGTAGCCAGAGATGGAAATCGGAAATGGAAAGTTCATGACGCCTATGGATGAGTCTTTCCAACTATGGCTAGCGTCGTTGATCCCTATAACACGTTAGGCACCAGGAGACACACCGAAATGAACCGAAACCCTTACGCCCCGCCGGTTGCAGCGGTCGCTGACCCAATTGCCCACACTTCGGCGCGGCCTAGAAGCGTCGTTGTCAGCGTCGCTCTGGCTACCGCGTCGCTTGTGATCGGCGTACTTCGAACGGTCGCATCACCTCCCCCGGGCTCCCTGCTCGTCGCCGGGGTGGTCTTATTGCTCATCGCTGCGCTGGTCTATGCAATCTGGGCTCAGCGAGGTTGG
>VBCQ01000004.1:5088-14490 GCA_005882155.1 Betaproteobacteria bacterium | reverse complement strand
AGCATCTGCGTCAAGTGCTGCAAAGCGGCGAATGGCGCGAAGCCCAATTCAACCAGCGAGCTGCAGTGACATGAGCCGCCGGGCCGCTCCCAAGGCGAATTCCGGAGTGCGCAGCACGGAGGATGCCCAATGAGCACAGAAAAGATCGTCGCCGACGAAGGGCCGCAGCTCGACTTCAGCACGGACATGAGCTACGCGGACTACCTGCACCTTGACGAGGTGCTGAACGCGCAGCATCCGCTGTCGCCCGACCACAACGAGATGCTGTTCATCGTCCAGCACCAGACGAGCGAGCTGTGGATGAAGCTGATGCTGCACGAGCTCGCCGCGGCGGTCTCCTGCATTGCCGACGACAAGCTCGGCAGCGCATTCAAGATGCTCGCTCGCGTGAGCCGGATCATGGAGCAGCTGGTGCACGCCTGGGACGTGCTTGCGACGATGACGCCGCCCGAGTACTCGGCGATCCGCCCCTACCTGAGCACCAGCAGCGGCTTCCAGAGCTGGCAGTACCGAAGCGTCGAGTTCATGCTCGGCAACAAGAACGCGGCGATGCTGAAGCCGCATTCGCACCGCCCCGAAATTCTCGCGAAGGTCGAAGCGGCCTACCGTGCGCCGTCGCTCTACGACGAGTCACTGCGCCTGCTCGCCCGGCGCGGCCTTGCGATTCCTGCGACACACACCGAGCGCGACTGGACCCAGCCCTATGTCGCGAGCGATGCCGTCGAGCAGGCCTGGCTCGTCGCCTACCGCAACCCCGAGACGCACTGGGACCTGTACCAGCTCGGCGAGGAACTGACCGACCTCGAAGACGCATTCCGCCTCTGGCGCTTCCGCCATGTGACGACGGTCGAACGCGTCATCGGCTTCAAGCGCGGCACCGGCGGCACCAGCGGCGTCGGCTACCTGCGCAAGATGCTCGACGTGGTGCTGTTCCCAGAGATCTGGAAACTGCGAACTGATCTTTAGTCCGTGCCCTGCGGGAACACCAAATCGACCTGCGTGTGACCCGTGCTGCTCACCGTCACCGTCTTGGTTTGCACGGTGCGTCCGTTGAGCGTCGCCTCGACGCGGTAGTTGCCGCTCGGCAAGCGAACGAGCATGAAGGGGCCATCGGCTTGCGCGTCGAGCACCACCACACCCGACGCAGTGTCGACAAGCTTCACGCGTGAGTTGGCGGTGTAGGCGTTGTGCGCGCCCGCCCGCTCGACGAGCTGGACGGTCAGCGGATAGTCGGCACGGGCTTGCTTGAACGCTGCCGATTCATCGGCGGCGACGCCGCCGGTCACATAGGTCACGCCGCCCGCGCGCTGCTCGGGAGGCAGGCCAGCGCCGAGCACAGCGGCGCCGGCGAGGGCCAGCGCCGCTGCGGCGGGCCAGGGTGTGAGGGATCGTGTCTTCATCGTCGGCTCCTGATGATCTCCCTCCCATCCGTTTTGACCCGAGCGACTCAGCCGAGGTTCACCGGCACGAAGATCTTCTCGCCCTCGCGCTGCACCAGCAACGCGACGCTCTTCGGCTTGCTTTGCAGCACGCTCTTCACCTGCTCGACTGATTGCACCGGCTTGCCGTTGATCGCGAGCAGCACGTCACCCGGCTCGATGCCGGCGCGTGCCGCCGCGCCCGTCGCGCCTTCGACGACGAGCCCCTGCTCGACACGCGCCTGGCGTTTTTCTTCGCGCGTCAACGGACGCAGCGAGAGGCCGAGCTGGCCACCTGGCGCAGCGCCGTCGTCGCTCGCGACTTCCTTGCCGTGCTCTTCGGCGCTACCGAGCTTCACGTCGATGTCGCGCGACGCGCGATCGCGCCACACTTTCAGCTTGACGCGCTCGCCCGGCGCGGACATGCCGATGATGCTCGACAGTGCGCCCGATCGAACGATCGTCTCACCGTTGACCTGCGTGATCACGTCACCCGACTTCAAGCCCGCCGCTGCGGCTGCGCTGTTCGGCGAGACGCTCGCCACCAGCGCACCGTCGAGCCGCGACAGTCCGAACGACTGCGCCAGCGACTGGTTCAGATCCTGCACCGTCACGCCCAAACGCGCGTGCGTTGCGTGACCTGTCGCGACGATCTGGTCCTTCACCTTCAACGCAACGTTGATCGGGATCGCGAACGACAAGCCCTGGTAGCCGCCGGACTGCGAATAGATCTGCGCGTTGATGCCGACCACCGCGCCGCTGCCGTCGAACAACGGGCCACCCGAGTTGCCGGGGTTCACCGCAGCGTCGGTCTGGATGAACGGCACCACCGCGTCACCCGGCAGCGAGCGCCCCTTCGCGCTGACGATGCCTTGCGTGGCCGTCTGCTCGAGGCCGAACGGCGAGCCGATCGCGAGCACCGGGTCGCCGACCTCGAGTTGATTCGGGTCACCCAAGCGCACCGTCGGCAAGTCCTTCGCGTCGATGCGCAGCACCGCGATGTCGGTGGCCGGGTCGGCACCGAGGACCTTGGCCGAATATTCGCGCCGGTCGCTCAGCTTGACCGTCACTTCCTTGGCTTCGCGCACGACGTGCGCGTTGGTGAGAATCAAGCCATCGGCGCTGATGATGAAGCCCGAGCCGAGACCGCGGAACGGCACCGACGAGTTGGGCCTGCCGCGCTGAAAGCCCGGCAGGCCACGGAAGAACTGGAAGAACGGATCGTTCTCGGCGCCCGGCGGCAGGCCGAGCTCTTCGGCCGTGGTCTTGTGCGTGCCTTCGACGGTCACGCCGACCACTGCCGGGCCGGCAAGCTTGACGATCGCGCGATAGTTCGGCACCCCTTGCGCGCCGAGCGGCGGCACCGGCGCGGCGGGCACCACGGCTGCAGCCGCCGTCATCGGTGCGGCGGCGACCGGTTGGGCCACGGCAACCTTGGTGTCGCTGCTGCTCTTCAACCACGACGGCAGGCCGAACGCGCCCGCCGTACCGACCAACACACCGCCCGCGATCAACGCAGCGCTCAATCGATTCATCTTCATGCCCCTACTCCTTCATTGACTGGCGCGGAACATCCCGCATGCGGTCAAAGATAGGGACGATCGATTAGGACACCGTTAGCGCAGCGTTAGGCGAGCGTTAAGCCGGCGCGGCGACGGCAACAAAAAGAAAGGGCGGGCACGCGGCCCGCCCTCTTGTAAAGGCCGGTCGAAGACCGGCCGAGGTCAAACGTTCTCGCGCTGACGACGCCGACGCAGCGTGAGCCCCATGCCGGCGAGGCCAAGGCCCATGAGGGCATAGGTGCTCGGCTCCGGAATGGCCTGCAACGGCAAGTCCACCTGCAGCACGGCCGGGCCGCCGCAGCACTCCGCATAGTCGAGCTCGAACGCGAAGGTGCCGCTCGGGCCGGTGTAGGTCGCGGTGTTGACCACCGGCGCGGTCGGACCCGGATTGAAGCCGAGGTCGATGCCGCCGATGATCAGCGTCAAGCCGTCGTCATGCGTCACGGTGAACGTCATGCCGTTGGTGACCGTGACCATGCCGGTGAATTGAAGAAACGTTCCGACGACGCCGTTGTCCATCAGCGAAGCCAGCGTGCCGCCGGTGTTTTCGACGATGTTGAACGCGCCGCTGCTCGCGAGCCAGGTATTCACCGACACGCTGGTGCCGCTGAAGTTGAACGGCGAGTTGACGTCGAAGGTGACGTCGGGCGTGGTGCCGGGCACATTGGCCGGGATGGCATTGAACGTCACCGCTTCCGGCACATGCCAGAGCTTGCCCGACGCGACGTTGACGGCCGACGCGCTCGAGGCCGCGACGGCCAAAGCGGCAACGAGGCCGAGCTGCTTGAGTTTGAACATCCGACTCCTCCAGGGTGTGATTGATGAAGAACCTGCACTCGATCGCGGGTGCGTTCGCCCGCTGAGTGGGCCCGACAGTAAAGGAATCGCGCGCGATTGGCGTCCCCCCGAATCGGGGGACGGACAACGCTTCGTCGTCACGCAGCCGTCACGTCGAGCTGCTGCGCTGGGCCTTGAATCGCACCGTCGCGCGCAAGCCGCCGAGCGGCGACTCGCCAAGCGACACCTGCGCACCATGGCGCGCGGCGACACTTCGAACGATGGCGAGGCCGAGCCCGGTGCCGTCGGCGTCGCGGGCCTCACGCCGATAGAAGCGATCGAACACCCGCTCGCGCTCGTCGGCCGGGATGCCGGGACCGGCGTCATCGACCTGCAGTGTCGGCGCGCCGGCTTCCAAGCTCACGCGAACTTCGACGCGAGACGCCGCCGGTGAATAGCGCACCGCGTTGTCGACCAGGTTGCGCGCCAGCACGGCGAGCGCGGTCTTGTCGCCGTCGACGCTCACCGGCTCATCGGCGAACAGCTCGACCTCGGTGCCGCGCGAGAGCGCATACGGCACCGTCTCGGCCACGGCTTGGCGCACCACCTCGCTCAGGTCGAGCGGCGCCATCACCGCGGGCGGCGCACCGGGCTCGCTGCGCGCGAGCATCAGCAGTTGCTCGACGAGACGCACCGCGCGGTCGATGCCACTCGTCAAGGCTTCGATCGCTGCGTTGCGCGCCGCGTCGTCGCCGGCCCGCTTGAGCATCTGCAGCTGCAGCTTCAGCGCCGTCAGCGGCGAGCGCAACTCGTGCGCCGCGTCGGACACGAAGGCACGCTGCGTGTCGAGCGAGCGATGCAGCCGCTGCAGCAGCGCGTTGAGCGCGCTGACCAGCGGCGCCACTTCCTCGGGCAGGCCCTCGGTCGCGAGCGGGGTCAGCGACTGCTCGTCGCGGCGGCGCACGTCGGCGGCGACCTGGCTCAAGGGCTTGAGCGTCAGCGCTGCGACCCACCAGATGACGAATGCCATCGCCGGCGCGATGAACAGCAACGGGGCGACGCTGCGCAGCGCCGCGTTCGCAGCGAGGCGCTGGCGGATCTGCAGCGGCTGCGCGACCTGGATCACGCGCTGCGGCGTCGCGACGCTGAAGGTGCGCCAGGTCTGGTCGCCGACCGTCACGTCGGCGAGGCCGAGCAGCGCGCGCGCCGGCAGCTCGCTGTGCTCGCGCGACGCGTAGATGCTGCGACCGTCGACAGTCCAGATCTGCACGACGAAGTCGAGCTGCTCATCGGCAAAGGCGCGCGCCTGATCGGGCGCGATCTCGCCCTGGTCGCGAAGCGACAGCGCCATCTGACGCAGCTGGTAGTCGAACAGCGCTTCCGATTGCGCGAGCACGCTGCGATAGGTCACCGCGCCCATCACCGACGCGGCCAGCGCGAGCAACGCGAGCAGCGAAATCAAGAGGCGAACGCGCAATGAATTCACGCCGAAGCTTCGCCGACGAAGTAGCCGACGCCGCGCACGTTGCGGATGAAGTCGGCGCCGAGCTTGCGACGCAGCTGGTGGATGTAGACCGACACCGCATTGCTCTCGATCTCTTCGCCCCAGCCGTAAAGCCGGTCTTCGAGCTGGGCGCGCGACAGCAATGCGCCGGGGCGCGCCATCAGCGCCTCGAGCACGGCGAACTCGCGCGCCGACAGCAGCACCGGCACGCCGTCGCGGGTGACTTGTCGCGTGGCAGGGTCGAGCGTGACGCCGGCGTGCGTCAGCAGCGGCTGCGCGCGTCCGCTGTGCCGGCGCAGCACGGCGCGCATGCGAGCGCTCAGCTCGTCGAGTTCGAAGGGCTTGACGAGGTAGTCGTCGGCCCCGGCATCGAGCCCGGCAACGCGATCGCCGACGCCGTCGCGCGCCGTCAGCACGATCACCGGCGTCGCGTCGTGACGCGAGCGCAGCGCACGCAGCACCTCGAGCCCATCACCCTTCGGCAGGCCGAGGTCGAGCAGCACGAGGTCGAAGCGTTCGCTCGCGAGCGTGCTTTGCGCGGCAGCGGCATCGCGCACCCAATCGACAGCGTAGCCTTCGAGCCGCAGCGCGGCACGCAGGCTGTCGCCGATCATGCGATCGTCTTCGACTAGGAGCAGGCGCATTGAAAAAGCATAGCCGGCCTGCGGCCGGTATGGCTTACCGCACCGCAGGCCTGCGGCCGGTTATCGTGCGCGCTGATGTCGTCCGCCTTCACTGCCATGCCAAAAATCCTGCGCCACACCTTGCTGTCCGCTCGCGACCTTCTCGTCACCGCCGGACCGTTTCTCGTCATCGCGCTGCTGCTGCTGGTGATCGCGTATTTCGCGCTCGACCCGACGCCGCCGACCAAGGTCGTGCTGGCGACCGGCCCCGACCAGGGCGCGTACTCGGAATTCGGCAAGCGCTACGCCGCGGCGTTGAAGCAGCGCGGCATCACGGTCGAGTTGCGCGCGACGCAAGGCGCAGCAGAGAACCTGCGGCTGCTGCTCGACCCGGCTTCGGGCGTCGACCTCGCGTTCCTGCAGGGTGGCGCCGGCGAAAAAGCGCGCAGCCAGGCCGACGCCGACGCGCTCACGTCGCTCGGCAGCCTGTTCTACGAGCCGGTGTGGCTGTTCTATCGCGAGGAGTCGGCGCAGCGGCTGCTGAAGAACGAATCATTGACGAGCCTGGCGCAACTGGCCGGCTGGAAAGTCAACATCGGCGCGCGCGGCAGCGGCGCGCCGAACCTGATGAGGAAGATGCTCGAAGCGAACCGCATCGATGCCGCGAGCATCACGCTGCTGCGGCTCGAGCAGACGCCCGCAGTGGTGAGCCTGCTCGGCGGCGAGATCGACGCGCTGGTGTTCGCGTCGGCGCCCGAGTCGCTGATGGTGCAGATGCTCTTGCAAACGCCGGGCATCAAGCTGTTCAACTTCGCGCAGGCCGACGCCTACTCGCGGCGCTTTCCGTTCATGAGCCCGGTGACGCTGCCGCGCGGCGTCGTCGACCTGGCAAGCGACATGCCGCCGGCCGACGTGCACCTCGTCGCGCCGACCGCCGCGCTGGCGTCGAAGATCGGCACCCATCCGGCATTGGTTCAGCTATTCGTGCAAGCTGCGCAGGCGATCCACAGCGAGGCCGGCTGGTTCCAGCGCAAGGGCGAGTTCCCGAGCGCGAAGAACACCGAATGGCCGCTGTCGAAAGAGGCCGAGCGCTTCTACCGCAACGGCCCGCCGCTGTTGCAGCACTACCTGCCGTTCTGGTTCGCGAATCTGGTCGATCGAATGTGGGTCGCGCTGGTGTCGATCATCGCGATCCTGATCCCGCTGTCGCGCGTCGTTCCGCCGCTGTACCAGTTCCGCATTCGCTCGCGCGTTTTCCGCTGGTACGCTCAGCTGCGTGAAGTCGAGAACGCGCATGGCGAGCGGCCCGCCGAGGAGCTGGTGAAGCGGCTCGACGCGATCGAAGCGCGGGTCGAGAACGTCACGGTGCCGCTGAGCTACGCCGATGAGCTTTATGCGCTGCGCAGCCACATCAACCTCGTGCGGCGGCGACTGCTGTCGGCCACGCCGCAGGAGAGCCAGACATGAGCGCAGCGACGACACGTCCCAAGGTGCTGGTGATCGGCTGCGGCTTCGGCGGGCTCGAAGCGGTGCGCGCGCTGTCGAAGGCCGACATCGAGATCACGCTTGTCGACCGCACCAACCACCACCTGTTCCAGCCGCTGCTGTACCAGGTCGCGACCGCGGGCTTGAGTGCGCCCGCCGTCAGCGCGCCGATTCGCCACACGCTGCGGCGCGAGATGAAGCGCGGCAACCTGACGATCCTGCAGGCCGAAGTGACGGCGATCGACGCAGCAGCGCATCAGGTGACGCTCGACGGACACGAGGCGCTCGCCTACGACCACCTGATCGTCGCAGCCGGCGCGACGCACAGCTACTTCGGCCACGACGACTGGGCGCGGCATGCGCCGGGGCTGAAGACCTTGTCCGATGCGCTGGCGATCCGCGCGCGCGTCATCGGCGCGTTCGAGCGTGCCGAGCGCTGCACCGACGCGTCGCAACGCGGACCGTGGATGACCTTCGTCGTCATCGGCGCCGGACCCACCGGCGTCGAGATGGCCGGCACGATGAGCGAGATCGCGCTGCACACCTTGCCGATGGAGTTCCGACGCATCGATTCGACGCATGCGCGCATCGTGCTGCTCGAGGGCTCCGATCGCGTGCTCGGCAGCTTCGTGCCCAAGCTGTCGGCCAAAGCGCGAGAGCAGCTGAAGAAGCTCGGCGTCGAGGTCTGCACCGGTTGCAAGGTGAGCGCGATCGATGCCGATGGCGTCAGCTACGAGACGCGCGACGGCGACACGTCGACGACGCATCGCCTGCCGAGCAAGACCGTGATCTGGGCCGCCGGCGTCGCCGGCTCGCCGCTCGGCAAGGCGATTGCGGCGAGCGCGGGCGCGGCGCTCGACCGCGCGGGCCGCGTCGTCGTCGAGCCCGACCTGAGTCTGCCGGGCCATCCGGAAATCTCGGTGATCGGCGACCTCGCTGCAGCGAAGAGCTACGGTGCCGGCGAGCCGACGCCGGTGCCCGGCGTCAGTCCGGCGGCCAAGCAGATGGGCCGCACCGCGGCGGCCAACCTGATGCGCCGTCTGCGCGGCGAGGCGACGAATCCGTTCCGCTACATCGACTACGGCAACCTCGCCACGGTCGGACGCAAGGCCGCAGTCGTCGACTTGAGCGTGCCGCTGATCGGCGCAATTCGCTTCTCCGGCTTCTTCGCCTGGCTGTTCTGGCTCTTCGCCCACATCTATTTCCTGATCGGCTTTCGCAACCGGCTGACGGTGATGATCGATTGGGCTTGGGCTTACTGGACCTACGAGCGCAATGCGCGGGTCGTGGCGGAGCCTCGGGTCTGATCTAATCGTTGCTTTTAATGCTACATTCGTAGCCATGCAAGCTACGATCGCCAATCCTGCAGCACTGCTTTTCCCGGCGAGCTATCGCCGGCGCGTCCTCGCACTCTTGCTGCTGCATCCCGAGCGCGCGCTGCATGTGCGCGAGATCGCCCGTCTCACCGGCACGACCCCCGGCACGCTGAACAAGGAGCTGGTCAGACTGCATGGCGCAGGCTTGCTGGAGCGCGAGCGCGTGGGCAATCAAGTGCGCTACGCGGCAAACAGCAGCAACGCCATCTACCCAGAGCTTGCGAGCATCCTGCGCAAGACCGTCGGTGTGGCCGATGTGCTGGCGGATGCGCTGGCGCCGGTAGCCGCATCGATCGCCGCGGCCTTCGTATTCGGCTCGGTGGCGCGTGGCACCGAGACAGCAGGCAGCGACGTGGACGTGCTGCTTATCGGCAGTCTCGGCTTCGGTGAAGCAGTGAAATTGCTGTACCCGGCGCAGACGACGTTCGGCCGCGAGATCGACCCAAAAGTATTCACGGTCGCCGAATGGCGATCGAAGCTGAAGTCCAAGGACCCATTCGTCAAGGACGTGTTGGCCAAACCGAAAATCCATCTGATCGGAAACGATGATGAGCTTGCAAAACTTGGTCGGCGTCAGCCTTGACTCGATCACCCCGTCGCGCGAGACGGTGGCTCGCCTGCGAGCTGCGGCAAAACGCCAGATCGCCGACGCGCTGG
>VBCQ01000004.1:0-5038 GCA_005882155.1 Betaproteobacteria bacterium | reverse complement strand
GCACAACCGAGCCCACTCATCCGGACCCACACCATGGACACCCGCACTTCTGCTTTCCGCCTTCGCATCGAACAAGTTCAAGACGCGCTGCAGCGCCACGGTCTCGCTGCCGTCGTGGTGCCGACAGCCGACCCGCATTTGTCGGAGTACCTGCCTGAGCGGTGGCAAGGGCGGCAGTGGTTGTCGGGATTCAGCGGGTCGATGGGCACACTGGTCGTCACGCGCGACCATGCCGCGCTGTTCGCCGACAGCCGCTACTGGGTCCAGGCCGAGCGCGAGCTTGCGGGTACCGGCATCGAACTCGTGAAGATCGCGACCGGCAACGCGACCGACCATGTCGAGTGGCTGGCGAGCCATGTGAAGGCCGGCGACACGGTCGGCGTCGACGGCAGCGTGCTCGGCATTGCGGCCGCGCAGTTCCTGCAGGCGAGCCTGCAGCGCGCCGGTGCGACGCTGCGCACCGACTTCGACGTGCTCGCCGAGGTCTGGCAGGACCGCCCCGGCCTGCCTGACGCTGCGGTCTACGAGCACCGCGCGCCGCATGCGCCGCTCGCGCGCGCGGCCAAGCTCACGCAGGTGCGCGAGGCTTTCGTTCGACAAGGCGCAACGCATCACTTCATCTCGACCGTCGACGACATCGCGTGGCTGTTCAACCTGCGCGGCGCCGACGTGAGCTACACCCCGGTATTCCTCGCTCACGCACTGCTCGACGTCCACGGCTGCACGTTGTTCGTCGGTGCCGGCAAGGTCAGCGCCGAGCTCGAGCGCGCGTTGAACGCCGACGGCGTGCGCGTCGCGCCGTATGCGCACGCCGCGAAAGCGTTGGCCGCCTTGCCTGCGAGCGCGACGCTGCTGATCGACCCGCGCCGCGTCACGCTCGGCCTGCGCGAGAACGTGCCGGCCGGCGTGAAGGTCATCGAGGCGATCAATCCGAGCACCTTGTTCAAGAGCCGCAAGAGCGCAGCCGAAGCGGTTCACGTTCGCGAAGCGATGGCACAAGACGGCGCCGCAATGTGCGAGTTCTACGCCTGGCTCGACCAGGCGATCATCGGCGGCGAGCGCATCACCGAGCTGACCATCGACGAGAAGCTCAGCGCCGCGCGCGCCAAGCGCACCGGGTTCATCGGGTTGAGCTTCAATACGATCGCCGGCTACAACGCCAACGGCGCGATGCCGCACTACCGCGCGACGGCCGAATCGCACTCGGTCATCGAGGGCGATGGCCTGCTGCTGATCGACTCGGGCGCGCAGTACCTCGGCGGCACGACCGACATCACGCGCGTCTGGCCGATCGGCACGACGACCGCTGCCCATCGCCGCGACTACACGCTCGTGCTCAAGGGGACGATCGCGCTCAGCCGCACGCGCTTTCCGCGCGGCACCTTGTCGCCGATGCTCGACGCGATTGCGCGCGCTGCGCTGTGGGAGCAAGGGCTCGATTACGGCCACGGCACCGGGCACGGCGTCGGATACTTTCTCAACGTGCACGAGGGACCGCAAAGCATCTCGAAGGTGATCCCGGAGCCGCAGATGGCGATGGAGCCGGGGATGATCACGAGCATCGAGCCCGGCCTGTATCGGCCCGGGCAATGGGGCATTCGCATCGAGAACCTGGTGATGAATGTAGTGGCCGACACCCCAGAGAAAGGCTTCGGCGAGTTCCTCGAATTCGAGACCTTGACCTTGTGCCCGATCGACACACGCTTGATAGATCGTTCGCTGATGGATGCGGATGAGGTCGAGTGGCTGAACCGCTACCACGCGGTGGTGAGGCAGCGCTTGTCGCCGCTGGTGAGCGGTGACGCGCTGACCTGGCTGGTGTTGCGCACGCAGGCGATTTGAGGATTCAAGAAGAACTCCATCGCGCTCCCTCGCATCTCATCCCGCGCTTCCCGCAGTCCATCGCAAGCCGCTTTGATGCGCTTGCTTCGGCTCCTAAAGTTCGTTCCATCGCAAGACGAAACGCAACCCCAAGGAGCCCATCATGTTCAGCCGCCTCTCCGCCGCCGCCATCGTATTCGCCATCATCACCACCGCGTCGCTCGCTTACGCCGCCAACGTTCAGCAGCATCGCCACGCCGTCGCGAAAGCGCCGACGCAAGTCGTCTACCTCGACCGCGTTGTCGTGACCGGCAAGCGTGTCGCCGACACGCAGTAAGCATCCCTCTCGACCATCAGGGGTCATGCGCCCGAGGCCCACCGATCTCCGGGCCTCGGGCGTTTTTTTGAGTGGCCCCAGCGCCGGGCCGCCCCAAGCTGGGGAGCGCCCCTTGGGGGCAGGAGCGAAGCGACTGGGGGGCGACATTCCAGCGCCGGGCCGCCCCAAGCTGGGGAGCGCCCCTTGGGGGCAGGAGCGAAGCGACTGGGGGGCGACATTCCAATGGGATGAGAAAATCCCGCGCATGCGCTTCATCCTCGCCGCCGCGCTGCTGATCGCCCTCACCCCCAGCGCCTTCGCGCTCGACGTGCCGACCGGCAAGGTCGTGCTGTCGATCACCGGCGAGATCACGCATCGCAACGCCGACGACGGCGCGCATTTCGACATGGCGATGCTCGAGAAGCTGCCGCAACGCAGCTTCACGACCAAGACTCCCTGGTACCCCGAGCCGCGCAAGTTCACGGGCGTGCTGCTGCGCGATCTGCTCGCTGCCGTCGGATCGCAAGGCAACGTGGTGAGGGCGGTGGCGCTCAACGACTACCGCGTCGACATCCCCGTCGACGACGCAACCCGCCACGACGTGCTGGTCGCGTATTGGCTCGACGACAAGCCGATGCCGGTGCGCGACAAGGGACCGCTCGCGATCATGTACCCCTTCGATGCGCAACCCGCGCTGCGCACCGCCATCCACTACAGCCGCGCGGCATGGCAGCTCAAGCTGCTCGAACTGCGGTGAGCGCGTCGCCCCCCGCGCGCGATCGCGTGCGCCGCATCTGGCTCACCTTCGTCGGCGCCTCGCTGGCGCTGGTGCTGCTCGGCGCAGCCTACGTGCAGTGGCGGCAATACGAGTTGCTCGACGGTACCGCGCAGTACCAGAACGACGCGCTCGGTTGGAGCTTCTTCCAGCTCGAGACCGAGAACCTGCGGCTGCGCAGCGAGATCCAGCAGGCGATCACCGATGGTCGCACGACGAAGCCCGACAGCCTGCAGTTGCGCTACGACATCTTCGTCAGCCGCGTCGGCCTCGTCGACCACGAGCGTGCGGCGCGGATCATGCGCAGCCAGGCGGTCTACGAGACGGCGATGACCCAGGTGCGCGCATTCGTCGCGCATGCCGACCGCTACTTCGGCGAGCCGGCGCAGGCCGCGTTGTCGACGAACGCGCTGCGCGAACTGGCGGCCGAGCTCGACGGCTTGAGCACGCCGCTGCACGACCTGTCGCTCGGCGCGTCGCATCTGCTGTACGAGCGCGTCGCGCAGCGCAACGAAGCAGTGCGCGCGCAGAGCCGGCACGGCATCGCGCTGGTCCTGTTCCAGTGCGTGCTGCTGCTCGTCTTCGCGTTCATTTCGCTGCGCCAGTTCCGCGCCCTGCTGCAGCGCCGCGAGCGGCTCGAAACGCTCGCCGCGCGGCTCGGCGCCGCCCGCATCGAGGCCGAGTCGGCGAGCCGCGCGAAGAGCGTGTTCCTCGCCAACATGAGCCACGAGATCCGCACGCCGTTCCACGGTTTGTTGGGGATGATGTCGCTGCTGCAGGAAACGCCGCTGACGGCACAGCAGAGCGGCTACCTGCGCACGGCGAAGGAGTCGGCGAATCACCTGCTTGCGATCCTCAACGACATCCTCGACATCTCCAAGCTCGAGTCGGGCAATCTGAGAGTCGTGCCCGAGCCGATCGACCTCGCGCGCCTGGTGCGCGAGGTCGATGCGCTGATGCGCGTGCAGGCGCAGTCGAAGGGGCTCGCGCTGCAGGTGACGATGGGCACCGACGTACCGCGCTGGGTCCGCGCCGACCCGACGCGGCTCAAGCAAATCCTTTTCAACCTCCTGAGCAACGCGGTCAAGTTCACGCCGGCCGGCCACGTGCATTTCAAAGTCGAAACCGGCTCGGGCCGCGTGCTGTTCAGCGTCGTCGACAGCGGCATCGGCATGGACGCGGCGACGCAGGCACGCGTCTTCCAGCGCTTCGTGCAGGGCGACGAGACACCGTCGCGTCGCCATGGCGGTGCGGGCCTCGGACTCGAAATCTCGCGCAGCCTGGCACGGCTGATGGGCGGCGATATCACGGTGCAAAGCGCACTCGGCGAGGGGAGCTGCTTCGTCGTGTCGCTGCCGCTGGCCGCGGTCGCGGCGCCGGTACCCGGGACTGCACTGGCGGCGAGCCCGAGCAACGCCAGCGCGCGAGCACTCAAGGTGCTCGTCGCCGAGGACCACCCGGTCAATCAAGCCTATCTCGAAGCGGTGCTCGACAAGCTCGGCCACCAGGCGGTATTCGCCGAGAACGGCGAAGAGGCAGTGCGCGCGGCGCAGGAGCAAGACTTCGACATCGTGCTGATGGACTTGCACATGCCGGTGATGGACGGCTTCGCGGCGACGCGCGCGATTCGCGCCCTGCCCTTGCCGCGCGGCGCGATGCCGATCGTCGCGCTGACCGCAGACGCTTTCCTCGACTCGCAGGAGCGCGCACGCCAGGCCGGCATGGACGACATGCTGACCAAGCCGGCGCATCTGCCGCAATTGCGCGATCTGCTGGCGCGCTACGGCGGCGGCAGCGTCGTCAAGCCGCCAGCCGCCGCCACGCCAGCGGAGCACGAGGGCGACATCCTCGATCGGGTGACGGTCGAGCAATTCCACGCGTCGCTGTCGGCACAGCAGTATTCGTCGCTGCTCGCGAGCTTCTTCGAGTCGAGCGCCGATGCGATCGGTCGCTTGCGCGAGAGCGCCGCAGCGGGCGATCACAAGTCGACCGCGGAGCAGGCGCATGCACTCAAAGGCGCAGCGCTCAGCCTCGGCCTGCGCGCCGTGGTCGAGCAGACCGAAGCGCTGCGCCGCGCCGCGATCGATGCAAAGGGTCCCGCGCTCGCCCCGCTCGTCGACGCGCTC
>VBCQ01000399.1 GCA_005882155.1 Betaproteobacteria bacterium | reverse complement strand
CGCGCTGGTCGTGCTCGGCATCCAGCATGAGCAACAGCACCAGGAACTTCTGCTGACCGACATCAAGCACCTGCTGTCGTTCAACCCGGCGCATGCGGGCTACGCGAAACGCTGGCCGATCAGCGCCGTGCAGCCGCAGCCGCTGCGCTGGTTCCCGTTCGATGGCGGCCTCGCCGAGCTGGGCCACGATGGGGCGCTCGACGGCGACTTCTGCTTCGACAACGAGACGCCGCGGCATCGCGCATTCATCGCGCCGTTCGAGCTCGCGTCGCGGCCGGTGAGTTATGGCGAGTACCTGGCGTTCATCGACGACCGCGGCTACCAGCGACCCGAGCTGTGGCTCGCGATGGGTTGGGATTGGGTGTGCAGTGGCGAGCGCGAAGCGCCGCTGTACTGGCGGCGCGCCGATGGTCGCTGGCTCAATCACACGCTGCAAGGCGTCGTCGAGATCGATCCGCACACCCCCGTCTGTCATCTGAGCTTCTTCGAGGCCGACGCCTACGCACGCTGGGCTGGTGCGCGCCTGCCGAGCGAGGCCGAATGGGAATTCGCCGCACGGCGTGCGACGAGGGCGCAGACGCCACACCCGAACTTCGCCGATCGTGGCGCGTTTCATCCATTGCCGCAGGCCGGGTCGGCCATCGACGAGCCGGTGCAGATGTTCGGCGACGTCTGGGAATGGACGCAATCGAGCTACGGTCCCTACCCAGGGTACCGGCCCTTGTCCGGCGCGGTCGGCGAATACAACGGCAAGTTCATGTGCAACCAGTACGTGTTGCGCGGCGGCTCATGCGCCACCCCCGCCGGGCATATGCGGGCGAGCTATCGCAACTTCTTTCCGCCCGATGCGCAGTGGCAATTCAGCGGCCTCCGGCTGGCGAGATGACGACCCCTAGGTGTGAAGAGTCAAGACGTTCTTGCGTGAAGTGGTGAGGCGGGACATGGGTGGATGGCAGTCGATGCCGTGATGCTCGCGGTGCCAGTTGTAGAAATGGGTCCAGTAGGGCAATGCAGCGCGACGCTCATCGGAGTGCCCGTACGCACGCCCATAAGCCCACTCTCGCAGGGCTGACTGGATGAAGCGTTCGGCCTTGCCGTTGGTCTGGGGTCGATAGGCACGCGTGAACTTCTGCGCGATGCCCAGCTCCAGGCACGCCTGTGCGAAGGCGGCAGAGTGGAACGCAGGGCCGTTGTCTGTGATGACGCGCTGGATTGTCACACCCAGCTTGGCGTAGTACGCGACTGCTGCGTGGAGGAAGCTGACGGCACTCGTCCTGCGCTCATCGGGATGGATCCCCGTGAAGGCAATGCGCGAGTGGTCGTCGACGGCAACGAAGACGTACTCCCATCCGACGTGCCTGGTTCGCTTGCGATAGTCGCCAGTGATTCGATGACCGACATCCTCGAAGCGCCCGAGCTTCTTGATGTCGATGTGCAGCAGGTCACCAGGTGCTTCGCGCTCGTAGCGCTGGACCACTTCCTGGGGCCGCAGATCGCTCAACTTGGACAGGCCTGCACGTCGCAGCACGCGGCTCACGGTCGCCTTCGAGACGCCCATGTACGAGGCGATATGAGCCTGGAGGAAGAGTTTGCGACGCAGCTCGACGATAGCCAGCGCGACAGCGGGATCGATGGCCCGTGGCGACTTCGCGGGCTTCGAGGACTTGTCCAGCAGGCCTTCGGCGCCATCGATGAGATAGCGGCCGAGCCACTTGCGCGCAGTGACCACGCTGACGCCGGCCGCAGCGGCGGCATCTACAGCGAACATGGCGTCGCCAACGTGATGCAGCTCGACGGCGGAATCCTCAAGTACTTCGAAGACGTCGGTGGCCGGCACTTCGACGGCGAGTGCTTCGTGTTCGATGCGCGCGAAGCGGTCGATGCGTCGCTGGCCGAAGTGACCACGAGCTGAAGCGGGTCGGACGCGGGATGCCGCCCGGCTTGGGACGGCCCGTCGCTCGGGCGAGCGACATCACGTATTGAGCACCGCCAACACGTCGGAGTGGAACTCGCGCTGGTAGAGGATGTAGACGACGCCGGCGGTCGCGAGCATGAAGGCGAGCGGAGAGAAGAACCAGCCGAGCGCCGCGAAGGCGAAGTAGTAGGCGCGCAAGCCGTCGTTGAAGGTCTCGGCCGCCATGCCGACGACGCGTCCGGCCTTGGCAGCGAAGGCTTCGCGCTGCGCTTGTCCATCAGCCTGAGCGTCGAACTGCCGTGCCTCGGGCGCCGACGCGACGAGCAGCGCGCCGAAGGTGTACTGGCGCATCGACCAGGTGAAGCGGAAGAACGCGTAGACATAGATCACCAGCAGCAGCACGACCTTCAGGTCGAACACCAGCACCGAGGTGCGCGCAGCGAACGGAAACTCGCGCACCAGCTCGTTGGCCCGCTCGGTCGTGCCCAGTGTGGCGAGCAGGCCGCCGATGATCAGGATCGTGGTCGACGCGAAGAACGACGGGCTCGTCGACAGGTTCTGCACCACGACGCCATCGACGACACGCACGTCGCGGTAGGTCGTCTGCAGCATCCACTGGCGGCGGATGCGATTGGTCGTCGCGAGGATCGACGGAAAGGTCGCCGCGCGGTGCCGCGCGAACCACGCGTAGCCGATCCATCCCGCGAAGAACACGATCACTGCTGCCACGTCGAACCAGGGCAGCAGCGTCAGGGCTTTGATCAAGGTGTCCATGGCGCGGACTTTAGCGCCGCGCCATGCAATGTGGCGCTTCAGGCCTCGAGATCGAACACGATGACCTCGGCGTCGCGCCCGTTCGTCAACTCGAGCGCAGGCACGTCGTCGAGCATCGCCGCGTCCCCCGCCGATACGGCCTGCCCATTCAAGTCGATGCGGCCGCGCACGACATGCACATAGGTCTTGCGATTCGGCGCGAGCGGCAACGCGGCCGACTCAGCGCCATCGAACAAGCCCGCATACATCGCCGCATCGGCATGGATCTTCACCGAGCCATCGCGCCCGTCGTGGCTCGCGACAAGGCGCAACGTGCCGCGCTTGCTCGCCGCGTCAAAGTTCTTTTGCTCATACTCGGGCGCGATGCCGCGCACGTCGGGCTCGATCCAGATCTGCAGCAAGTGCGTCGCGCCGTTCGGCGCGTGGTTGAACTCGCTGTGGCGAACACCGCGGCCCGCGCTCATTCGCTGCACGTCGCCGGGCAGGATCGTCGTTCCGTTGCCCATGTCGTCGCGGTGCGCGAGCGCGCCCTCGAGCACGTAGGTGACGATCTCCATGTCGCGGTGCCCGTGCGTGCCGAAGCCGGTACCCGGCGCGATCCAGTCTTCGTTGATGACGCGCAGGTTGCCGAAGCCCATGTGCGCCGGGTCGTAGTAGTCGGCGAACGAAAAACTGTGAAAGCTCTTGAGCCAGCCATGATCGGCGTGGCCGCGTTCAGAGGATTTGCGCAGGGTCAGCATGGACGATCTCCTTGGGTTATCCATCAATGTAGGACCTGCTCGCCGAAAAGACAGCGACGCCGTGTTGAAGCCTGCGTTCAAATAAGATGAACCGGCAAAGGAATCCCGCTGCCGACGATCGATGAGCGCATCCCGCAACGTCCTCACCCCTGAAGCGCTGGCGATGATGGATGTCATCGCCCGCACCGGCAGCTTCGCCGCGGCGGCACGCGAGCTCGGCAAGGTGCCGTCGGCGCTGACCTACAACGTGCGCCAGCTCGAAGACGCGCTCGATGTGCTGCTGTTCGACCGGCGCTCGCGCCAGGCCCGGCTGACCGCTGCCGGCGAGGAACTGCTCAACGAAGGGCGGCGCCTGCTCGAGCAGGTGGATGCCGTCGCCAACCGCGTCAAGCGGGTGGCCACCGGCTGGGAAACGCAACTGACGATTGCGGTAGACGGCGTGATGTCGCGCGTCACGATGTTCGAGCTGTGCGAGGCGTTCTACGCACTGAGCGATGGGCGCGGACCCGGCACGCGGCTGCGTCTGCGCACCGAGGTGCTGACCGGCACGTGGGAGGCGTTGATCAATGGCCAAGCCGACCTCGCGATCGGCGTCGGCATCGCGCCGGAGCGCATGCCGCCGAACGGCACTCAAGTGCAAGTGCAGCCGCTGGGCGAGATGGACTTCGTGTTCGCCGTCGCGCCGCACCATCCGCTCGCCGCGGTCGACGGGGTCGTCACTGACGCCGATCTGCTGCGGCATCGCGCCGTCGCGGTCGCCGATTCGGCGCAGCGGCTCGCGCCGCTCACCGTCAATCTGCTGCCCGGTCAAGAGGTGCTCACCGTCGCGACGACGCAAGCGAAGATCGAGGCGCAATTGCGCTGCCTCGGCTGCGGCTACCTGCCCGAGCCGCTGGCGCGCGAGCACATCGCGGCCGGCCATCTGGTCGTCAAGGCGACGCAGCGGACAGCGCCGCGCGTGCGCTTCGGCTACGCGTGGCGCAGCCCCGCCGCACATTCGACTGGCGCAGCGCGCAAGCCGCAGACCGGCCTCGCGCTGCGCTGGTGGCTGGATCAACTGGAAAGCCCGGCCACGCGCAAGGCACTGCTCGAGCGGCACGGCAGCCAGATGCCGCTCGGCAGCACTTGACGCAACGCTTGCGGAGCCCGCCTATGCATCGATCCGATCTTCCCCGCGCCGGCTACATCGGCCGCTTCGCGCCCTCGCCCACCGGGCCGCTGCATGCCGGCTCGCTGGTGGCCGCCCTCGCGTCATGGCTCGACGCGCGAGCCCACCGCGGCCGCTGGCTGGTTCGAATCGAAGACGTCGACACGCCGCGCTGCGTCGCCCACGCCGACACGCTGATCCTCTCGCAACTCGCGGCCTGCGGAATGACGCCCGATGACCCACCGGTGTGGCAATCGCAACGCGAAGAGCTCTACGCGCATGCGCTGCAGCAGCTGCTCGCCGCCGACCACGCGTACCCCTGCGGCTGCTCGCGGCGCGATATCGAAGAGGCGCTGGCGGCGATGGGCCGAACGCGCGAGCGCCACGCCGAGCTCGTCTACCCCGGCACCTGCCGCCAAGGCCTGCAAGGCAAACCGGCCCGCGCGACGCGCTTGCGCACCAGCGACGCGAGCGGTGGCGCGATCTGCATCGAGTGGTCCGACCGCTGGCTGGGGCTCCAGACGCAGAACCTGAGCGAGGCGGTCGGCGATTTCGTTCTGCACCGCGCCGACGGCCAATGGACGTATCAGCTCGCGGTCGTCGTCGACGACGCCGAGCAAGGCGTGTCGCATGTCGTTCGCGGCGCCGACCTCGCCGACAACACGCCGCGCCAGATTCATCTGCAACGCCTGCTCGGCTTGCCGACTCCGATCTACCTGCACACGCCGCTGGTGCTGGCGGAGAACGGCGAGAAGCTGTCGAAGCAGACCGGCGCGCGCGAGATCGACCTCAGCGATCCACTGCGCGCGCTGCGCGAGGCCGGCAGCACGCTCGCACTCGATTGCGACGGCGCGGATCTCGCGCAATGGCTGGCGAATGCCACCGAGGCTTGGGTCGCGCGCTTCGCCTCGATGGCATGATGCGCACCCGACCATTCACGCGCCAGGAATCCGCCATGCACACCACCTCTTCCGGCCTGCAATACGAAGACACCGTAACCGGCAGCGGCGCACAAGCGGCTGCAGGCCAGCAGGTCTCGGTGCACTACACCGGCTGGCTCTACAACAACGGCGTCAAGGGCGCCAAGTTCGACAGCAGCAAGGACCGCAACGACCCGTTCGAGTTCGACCTCGGCGCCGGGATGGTGATCAAGGGCTGGGATGAAGGCGTGCAAGGTATGAAGGTCGGCGGCACGCGCGTGCTCGTGATCCCGCCGCAACTCGGCTACGGCGCGCGCGGCGCGGGCGGCGTGATTCCGCCGAACGCCACGCTGATGTTCGAGGTCGAATTGCTCAAGGTCTGAACGAAGCAGCGCTGTGCCGATCCGCTACGACATCACCCACACCACCGTCTACCGCTACCAGCAGCCGGTGAGTTTCGGCGAGCATCGGGTGATGTTCCGGCCGCGCGACAGCCATGATCTGCGCGTGCTCGCGACCGATCTGCAGGTCAGC
>VBCQ01000398.1 GCA_005882155.1 Betaproteobacteria bacterium | reverse complement strand
ACGGCCCACAGGAGTTGCTGCGCTCGGGCGCGATCCCGCCATCGGTGATGTTCGGCCACAGCGGTTATCTGCATCAGGTGCAAGGTATTCGTCCGCCGGGCGGCGTGCACCTGTTGCACTACGCCGCCGACCTCGCGCGCTCGCCCGACGGGCACTGGTGGGTCGCGGGCGATCGCACGCAAGCGCCGTCGGGTGCCGGCTACGCGCTCGAGAACCGGCTCGTCGTCTCGCGCGTCTTTCCGCAGATGTTTCGCGAGCTGCATGTGCAGCGCCTCGCGTCGTTCTTCGCCGCGCTGCGCGACTCGCTGCTGCGCTGGGCGCCGCGTGGCGACGGAGCGCCGCAGGTCGTGCTGCTCACGCCGGGCCCGTACAACGAAACCTACTTCGAGCACGCGCTGCTCGCGCGCTACCTCGGCTTCGCGCTCGTCGAAGGCAGCGACCTCACGGTGCGCGATGGCCGCGTCTGGCTGAAGACCGTCGAAGGGCTGAAGCGCGTGCACGCGATCCTGCGCCGCCAAGACGACGACTACTGCGACCCGCTCGAGCTGCGTACCGACTCGGCGCTCGGCATTCCCGGCCTCACCGATTGCGCGCGCCGCGGCACGGTGATGCTCGCCAACGCGCTCGGCTCCGGCGTGCTCGAGTCGGGCGCATTGCTCGGCTATTTGCCGGCGCTCAGCGAGCAGTTGCTCGGCGAGCCGCTGAAGCTGCCGTCGGTCGCAACCTGGTGGCTCGGCGAGCCGGCTGCGATGGACGATGCATGGCGGCGCATCGAGCATCTGCTGATCAAGCCGCTCGACCGCGCGTTGCGCGAGAAGGTCGCGTTCGGTGCCGACCTCAGCGACGACGAGCGAACACTGCTGCACGCGCGCGTCGCGGCGCACCCGCAGCGCTACGTCGCGCAGGAGTGGGTCCATGGGTCGCAGGCGCCGGTGCTCGAGCGCGGGGCCGGCAATCCGTTCGATCAACTGAAGGCGCGCAATGTCGGGCTGCGCGTGTTCGCGGTCGCCACGCCCAATGGCTATCGCGTGATGCCGGGCGGGCTGACGCGCGTCGCGACCGAAAGCCATTCGCGCGGCATCGCGATGCAGCGCGGCGGCCGATCGAAGGACACCTGGGTGCTGTCGGAGGCGCCGGTCAATCCGTCGTTCTCGCTGCTCAGCCGCACGGTGAAGCCGGAGGATCTGGTGAGCGCGCGTGCCAACCTGCCGTCGCGCACGGCGGAGAACCTGTTCTGGTTCGGCCGCTACGGCGAGCGTTGCGACGGCATCGTTCGATTGCTGCGCGTCGCGATTGCCGGCGTGCTCGACGAGACGGCCGATGAGGTCGATGGCTTGGCTCCCGTGCTCGTGCTCGCGCAACGCTTCGGCTTGATCGAGACCATCGACACGCCGGGGCCCGATCTGCTGCGTGCCGCGACGCATCCTGAAGAAGCCTTGAGCGAACGCTTCAAGCAACTGTCGCGTGTCGCATTCAATTTGCGCGACCGCATGTCGGCCGACAACTGGCGCACGCTGAATCAGCTGATCGCCGACCCGGTGTTCCAGCGCGGCGCGTCGCTGCCGCTGGCACTCGCCTGGCTCGATCGCGCGGTGACATCGATGATGACGCTGTCGGGCTTCGTGCTCGACGGCATGACGCGCAGCATCGGCTGGCGTTTCCTGTCGATGGGCCGTCGCATCGAGCGCCTGTCGACGCTGTGCACCGTGCTGCAGGTGGCGACCGGCGAGGGCCGCGCTCACGGCCTCGATTGGCTGCTCGATCTCGCCGACTCGAGCGTCACCTATCGCTCGCGCTACCTCGTGGGCCCCGAGTGGATGCCGGTGCTCGACCTGCTGGTGCGCGACGAGGCGAACCCGCGCTCGGTGGCGTTCCAGATGAAGGGCCTCTCCGAGTACGTCGCCAAGCTCGAGCTCAGCCATGGTCGCTTTGCGACCGATGTGCTGACGCGCGGCCACATGGCGCTGCGCAGCCTGACGCCCGACGATCTGCATCCGGAAAGCGAAGCGCTGGCGCAGGTCTTCGACGCCTTGCACCGCGCGGCGCTGGCGGTGTCCGACGAGTTGAGCCTGAAGTTCTTTTCGCACGCCGCGTCGCGCAGCGTGCTGTCGCTGGTGGCGTGATGTTGCAAGCCGTGCGCTACAGCGTCGAGCACGAGACGCGCTACGCCTACACGACGCCGGTGTCGCAGTCGTGGCAGCTTGCGCGCCTGACGCCGCGCGTGCTGCCGTGGCAAAAGCTGCTGTCGCACGCGCTGCAGATCGATCCGCCGGCCGACGAGCGGCACGACGCGCCCGACAGCTTCGGCAACAGCGTGACGCACTTCGGCTTGCACGGCGCGCACCGCTTGCTGCGGGTGCGCATGCAATGCGTCGTCGAAGTGGCCGCGCGGCCTGCGCTCGCTGGCATCGAGGATCCGCCGTGGGAGGCGGTTCGCGAGCGGGTCCGCATCGATCCGCATCTCGACGGCCTCGTGCCGGCGCGCATGAGCGAGCCGACGCCGCTGGTGCCGCTGTCCGAGGCGGCACGTGTGTACGCGGCGACGTCGCTGGCGAAGAGGCGCGGCTGGCTGCAGGCGATCGACGACCTGATGCACCGCATCCACGCCGATTTCGAGTTCGACCCGGGCGCGACGACGGTCAGCACCTCGGTCGACGAAGTGCTGCACCAGAAGCGCGGCGTGTGCCAGGACTTCGCCCATCTGATGCTCGCCTGCCTGCGCGGCCACGGCCTGCCGGCGCGCTACGTGTCGGGCTACGTGCTCACCGAGCCGCCGCCCGGCCAGCCGCGATTGATGGGCGTCGACGCGTCGCACGCGTGGGTCGCTGCGTATTCGCCGGCGCACGGCTGGGTCGAGTTCGATCCAACCAACGACCAACGCGTCGACACCCGCTACATCACGCTCGCCTGGGGGGCAGATTTCGCCGACGTCGTCCCGCTGCGCGGCGTGATCCTGGGCGGCGGAACGCAGGAGATGGAGGTCTCGGTCAACGTCACACCGGTCGCGTGATCCCCCTTCAGTGGGATGGCGACCGCAGGTCGTCGCAGCAAGACTCTCGGTCAAGACAAGGACAGGGAGCACGAGATGACGAACGACAACGATGCCTCGACGATGGCAATGCGAGCCCCGGATGCGAGCGAGTTAGACGGAGCCTCGAATGGCCCCGGTTGGTACGAGTCGAGCTGGGATCTGCAGCACGGCTTGCAGGTCTGCGAAGACCCAGTGCTGTCCCCTCTCCCCCTGGGAGAGGACTAGGGTGAGGGCGCAGCCCCTCCCAGCGCCACATACAACCAAGCCCGCGCCTTGTCCCACCTCCGCCTGACCGTCCGCTCCGTCACGCCCTGGTGCTCGGCAATCTCCTGCTCGCTATACCCGCCGAAGTAGCGCATCTCGACCACCTGTGCGAGTTCCGCATCGAGCGCTTCGAGCTCGAGCAACGCTTCGTTGACCCTCAGCAGCTCGTCGCTCGCACTGTGATCTGCGACCTGCAAGGCATCGTCGCCGCCCAGCGTGACATGCTCGGCGCCGCCGCCATGACGCTCGGCCTGCCGCTCGCGCGCCGCGTCGATGATGATGTTGCGCATCGTCTTCGCGGCATAGGCGAAGAAGTGCCGCCGGTCTTCGAGCCGCAGGCCGCTGCTGCCGACGAGCTTCATGAAGCTCTCGTGCACCAGCATCGTCGTGTTCATCGAATCGGCCCGGCCCTGGCTGTGCAGCCGGGCGCGGGCGACGCGCCGCAGGTCCGGATACAGCGACGCGTAGACCGCATCGAGCGCGCTGCGGTCGCCCTCGGTCGCGCGGCGCAGCAGCAGCGTGATCGGCGGCAGTTCGGGCGAGGTTTGAAGCGGCATCTCGAAGCGATCGGGTTTGCGTCGAGTGTGGCGACGGATCGCTCGGTTTGGCAACCGCTTTTCGCTCGCTGCGGTCACCAGGTGTACGCGGGCTTCAAGCTCGGGATTCCATCGCACCATGCGAGCGCCTAAGATCGCTTTCACCTTCGATCCGGCGGTTCGATGAACCTGACTCCCGAGCAGCAATGGTCCGCACTGTCGGCCCTCTACGAAGAGGCCGACGCGTTGCCTGCGGATGCCTTGCCGGCGTGGCTGAAGCGGCTCGAAGAAGAGCAGCACCCGCTGCTGTCGCAGCTGCGCCGCATGCTCGAAGCGCGCGAGCAGCTCGAGACCGACGATTTCCTCGGCACCTTGCCGAAGCTCGCTGCTCCGGCGCCGCGCGAGGTCGTATGGGCCGCGGGCGGCCGCGTCGGGCCGTATCGCTTGGTCCGACCGCTCGGCGAAGGCGGCATGGCCGAGGTGTGGCTGGCTGAGCGCGACGACGGTGCGTTCAAGCGCCAGGTGGCGGTGAAACTGCCGTATCCGCGGCCCGGCCGCGAGTCGTTCGCGGTGCGCTTCGACCGCGAGCGCGACATTCTCGCGAGCTTGCGTCACCCGCACATCGCCGGGCTGTTCGACGCCGGCGTCACGAAGGACGGGCAGGCCTGGCTCGCGCTCGAATATGTCGAAGGCGAGCCGATCTCGACCTTCTGCGACAGCCGCTGCTTGACCCTGCGCGAACGCGTCACGCTGTTTCGCCAGGTCTTGCTGGCGGTGCAGCACGCTCACGCGAACCTGGTGATCCACCGCGACCTGAAGCCGGCCAACATCCTCGTCACCGGCCAAGGCGAAGTTCGTCTGCTCGACTTCGGCATTGCCAAGCTGCTCGAGGCCGAAGGCGACGCGACGCCGGAGACCGAGCTGACCCGCCAGGCCGGCCGCTCATTGACACCGCGCTACGCAAGCCCCGAGCAAGTGACCGGCCTGCCGCTGACGATCGCTTGCGACGTGTACTCGCTCGGCGTCGTGCTCTACGAGCTGCTGTGCGGCGCAGGGCGCTCACCGCGGGATCGGCACGCGCGCGCAGCACGACGGTGCAAGGCTTGCGCCGCGCGTTGTCGCCCGAGCTCGACGCGATCGCGCTGCGTTGACTCGCCAAGCAGCCGACGGCGCGCTACTCGTCGGTCGATGCGGTGCTCGCCGACATCGATCGATGGCTTACCGGCGAAGCGGTGCTCGCGCGTGCGCCGGGCGCGTGGTACCGCTTCGGCAAATTCGCTGCGCGCCATCGCATCGGGGTCGGGTTGAGCGTCGCGGCGATGTTGTCGCTCGCGGCGGTCGCGACGGTGGCGGTGGTCCTCGGCCTGCAAGCGAGACAGGAGTCTGCCCGCGCGATCGCAGCGCGCGACTTCATGCTCGGCCTGTTCAAGCGCGCCGACCAGGAAAAGTCGCGCGGCGCGGACATCACCGCGAGGGAATTGCTCGAAGGCGGCCGCAAGGATTTGCTGACCCGCCTCGACGGCCAGCCACGCTTGCAGGCGGAACTGCTGCAAGGCATCGGCACGATCCAGATGGGGATGGGCGAATACGTGAACGCGGACAGCACGTTCGCCGATGCGGCAAGGATTTATGCGCAGCTCGGCATGGCGCGCGAAGCGGTCTTGGCGCGGGCGGCGCACGCGGACAACGCGCTGCGCATGGGCAATCCGACGCTGGCGCTGACGCTCTTGCAGACAGCGAAGGACATCCCGAATCGGCCTGCTGAAGACCCTGAGCTGAATGCCCGACTTAGCGCAGTCGGAGGTTGGATTGCCAACATGCAGGGTCGCGCAGAGCAAGCCAGGTCATTGTTCCGTGAGAGTCGGCGAGACGCGCTGGCGGCATTCGGTCCATACCACGCGAAGTCGTTGGATGCGTTGAGAGGACTCATCTACGCCGAACAGCAACTGCGAAGCTTTGATGAGGCGCTGGCTTTGCAGGCTGAATTTGAGGCGAGTGCAGCCAGGACGAGAGATCTTGATCCCAAGGAGTTTGCAGCGATGGATGCGGCAGGCGCTGAGCTGTTGTACGCCGCTGGTCACTATTCAGAGGCGTTGGTCCGAGTGATGGCTGCGTTGCCTCGCTGTGCCAAAGCAGCCGGACCCAATGAAGAGCGTTGCAAGCGGCTGCTGCTCATGAAGACGCTGATCGCGCTGCGACTGGGATCCGTGGAACGCGTTCGCGATGATCAAGCCGCTATTGACGAGTTTGTTGAGGACCGCGCGTCACCGACGTTGCAGGCTGATGCGATGTTCGTGAGCCTTCGGCGCGAGTCTTTTCTTGGACCGTCATCTCGGCAACACGCGTTGTTCGAGCGCGTGCAGGCGTTCGCGACCTCTGGCTCCGAAGTCCCAGTCAACCCCGTCCTGAAGACAAGAGCGATGTTGACACTGGCTGAGTCCTGTCTGTTGCAAAACAATCCCGGTGAAGCGCAACACTGGGTCGACCAGGCAATGGTGCTCCAGGGCGTCAACGGGCTTTCATCGGTGCCGCTGCTTTCTGCCGTGGCCAAGCTGCTGAAGGGAGTCGCATATCTGCAAGCTGCGCAGTCAGACAGAGCCCTTGATTGGATTCAGGCAGCTCGAATCGACATGAATGAGGTGTCGGGCGCAAAGCATCCGTTGACTCAACTGTTTGCGCTTAATGAAGCACTTGCTCTCGAAGACCTGGGCCGACGCGGGGAAGCAATGGCCATCGTCCTGACTGCCGAGCCTATTCTTCGCGAATCACTTGGAATCGAGGCGTCGACGTTCATGCGCGTTCAGCAGTTGAAATCCCGTTTGCAAAGCAGGATGATCGGCCGGCGTGCCGATCCAAGCCAAATCTCGAATCACGCAGATTTCTTCAGTTAACAACAAGGAAGAGCCATGAAACTACCGACGAAGCTGGCGGCTTTGGCCACGCTGTCAATGACAGCTGGGAGTGCCTACGCGCAGGGAAACCCGGGGGGAAGTGTTCTGTGGGCAGCCGTCGCGGGCGCCGCCGTCGGCTTCGCGGTCGGCTACTACGTCGGCAAACAGAGCGGTAAGAAGGACGACGATTCGAAGCACAAGCCATAGCGGGTCCGCGGGGCAGGGACGCGAGCGACTAGCAATGAGATCGCCGGCAATTTGTGTTTCCATGCAGAAACTATTGGTGTCGTCCCTTGTTGCGCGAGCCCGGACGCGATAGATTTGCCGGCGCCCGCGCAGGGTGTGCGGGCGCGCCCATTCAAATCAACATCAAGGAGCGTCCATGCAAATGACATTCAAGGTGGCCATCCCGGCTTTGTTGCTGATGTCGGCACTGCAGGCGTCGGCGCATG